>NZ_JBSFMS010000003.1:0-118966 GCF_053599675.1 Streptomyces sp. NPDC000880
GCGCGCTCAGGCCGGGATCGACCTCACCATCATCGGCAGTCCGGTCGGCGCCGGCGCGTTGGCGCGCAGCCGGGCGACACCGTGCTGATCGCCGGCAAGGGCCATGAGCAGGGCCAGGACATCGCCGGCGTGGTCCGCCCCTTCGACGACCGCCAGGTCCTCCGCGCCGCCATCGAGAACGCTGCAATCCATAAAGACAGTGGGATGAAGTAGTGATCGCCCTCTCCCTCGCCGAGATCGCCGAAATCGTCGGCGGGCAGTCGTACGACATACCGGACCCGGCCGTGCGGGTCACCGGCCCCGTCGTCATCGACTCCCGCGCGGTGCGGCCCGGCAGTCTCTTCGCCGCCTTCGCCGGCGAACACGTCGACGGCCACGACTACGCCGAGCGCGCCGTCGCGGGGGGTGCGGCAGCCGTGCTGGCCACCCGCCCCGTCGGCGTACCCGCGATCGTCGTGCCCGACGTCACCGCCGCCCTCGGCGCCCTCGCGCGCTCCGTAGTCGAACGCCTCGGCACCACCGCGATCGCGCTCACCGGCTCCTCGGGCAAGACCAGCACCAAGGACCTCATCGCTCAGGTCCTGGAGCGCAAGGGCCCCACGGTCTACCCCGCGGGCAATCTGAACAACGAGATCGGTCTGCCGCTGACCGCGCTGCGGGCCGCCGAGGACACCGAGCACCTCATCCTCGAAATGGGCGCCCGCTACATCGGCGACATCCGCTACCTCACCGGTCTCGTCCCGCCGAAGGTCGGCCTCGTACTGAACGTCGGCACCGCCCACATCGGCGAGTTCGGCGGCCGCGAGCAGATCGCCGAGGCCAAGGGCGAGATCGTGGAGTGTCTGCCGAAGGACGGCGTGGCCGTCCTCAATGCCGACGACCCTCTCGTACGCGCCATGGCGTCCCGCACAAAGGCCCGGGTCGTCCTCTTCGGAGAGGCCGCGGACGCCGACGTACGCGCCGAGAATGTCCGGCTCACCCAACTAGGACAGCCCGCCTTCACGCTCCAAACCCCCACCGGGTGCAGTGACGTGACCATGCGGCTGTACGGTGAGCACCACGTGTCGAACGCGCTCGCCGCGGCCGCCGTCGCCCATGAGCTGGGCATGTCCGTCGACGAGATCGCCCTCGCGCTCTCCGAGGCGGGCACCCTCTCCCGCTGGCGCATGGAGGTCACCGAGCGTCCGGACGGCGTGACGATCGTCAACGACGCCTACAACGCGAACCCCGAGTCCATGCGAGCCGCCCTGCGTGCGCTCGCGGCCATGGGCAAAGGGCGCCGTACGTGGGCGGTGCTCGGCCAGATGGCCGAGCTCGGCGACGAAGCGCTCGCCGAGCACGACGCGGTCGGACGGCTCGCCGTCCGACTCAACGTCAGCAAGCTCGTCGCAGTCGGGGGCAGGGAAGCGTCCTGGTTGCAACTGGGCGCCTATAACGAGGGTTCGTGGGGTGAGGAGTCGGTGCACGTGTCCGACGCGCAGGCGGCGGTCGACCTGTTGCGCAGTGAGCTGCGTCCGGGAGACGTCGTGCTGGTGAAGGCTTCCAGATCGGTCGGGCTGGAGCGGGTCGCACAGGCGCTTCTCGAGGGTGAGGGTGCCGTCCGATGAGGCAAATCCTCTTCGCGGGAGCCATCGGGCTCTTCCTGACCCTGGTCGGCACCCCGCTGCTGATCAAACTCCTGGCCCGCAAGGGATACGGGCAGTTCATCCGGGACGACGGCCCGCGCAGCCACGGCAGCAAGAAGGGCACGCCCACCATGGGCGGCATCGCCTTCATCCTCGCCACGCTCATCGCGTACGCCCTTACCAAGGTGATCACCGGAGAAGACCCGACCTTCTCGGGCGTGCTGGTGCTCTTCCTGATGGCCGGCATGGGCCTGGTCGGCTTCCTCGACGACTACATCAAGATCGTCAAGCAGCGCTCGCTCGGTCTGCGGGCCAAGGCGAAGATGGCCGGCCAGCTGATCGTCGGTATCGCGTTCGCCGTGCTGGCGCTGCAGTTCGCCGACATCCGCGGTCAGACCCCGGCCTCCACCAGGCTGTCGTTCGTCACCGACTTCGGCTGGTCCATCGGCCCGGTGCTGTTCGTCGTCTGGGCGCTGTTCATGATTCTCGCGATGTCCAACGGGGTGAATCTGACGGACGGTCTGGACGGTCTGGCCACCGGCGCGTCGGTGATGGTCTTCGGCGCGTACACCTTCATCGGGCTCTGGCAGTTCCAGGAGTCCTGCGCCAACGCGGTGACGCTGACCAACCCCAACGCCTGCTTCGAGGTACGAGATCCGCTCGACCTCGCGGTCGTCGCCTCCGCGCTGATGGGCTCCTGCTTCGGATTTCTGTGGTGGAACACCTCACCTGCCAAGATCTTCATGGGTGACACCGGTTCGCTCGCACTCGGCGGCGCGCTCGCGGGTCTGGCGATCTGCTCCCGTACGGAGCTCCTGCTCGCCCTCCTCGGCGGTCTGTTCGTCCTGATCACCATGTCCGTGGTCATCCAGGTCGGCTCCTTCAAGATGACCGGCAAGCGCGTCTTCCGCATGGCACCCCTCCAGCACCACTTCGAACTCAAGGGGTGGTCCGAAGTCCTTGTGGTCGTCCGGTTCTGGATCATCCAGGGAATGTGCGTGATCGTGGGTCTGGGCCTCTTCTACGCGGGATGGGCAGCCGACAAGTGAGCACCTGGCAGGGCAAGAAGGTCACCGTCGCGGGTCTGGGCGTGAGCGGCATCCCCGCCGCCCGGGTACTGCACGGCCTCGGAGCCGTCGTCACGGTCGTCAACGACGGGGACGACGAACGCTCCCGTGCGCAGGCGGCCGAACTGGAGGCGGAGGGAATCACCGTCCGCCTCGGCGACGGTGCGACCTTGCCCGCCGGGACGGAACTCATCGTCACCACGCCCGGCTGGAAGCCGGACAAGCCGCTCTTCGCGGCCGCCGCCGAGGCGGGCGTCCCGGTATGGGGCGACGTCGAACTGGCGTGGCGGCTGCGGGGGCGGGACGGTAGAAAAGCAGTGCCCTGGCTCGCTGTGACCGGCACCAACGGCAAGACCACGACCGTACGGATGCTCGCCTCAATCCTCGAGGCCGCGGGCCTGCGTACGGCGGCCGTCGGCAACATCGGCGTCTCGCTGCTCGACGCGGTCCTCGGCGAGGAGACGTACGACGTACTCGCCGTCGAACTCTCCAGCTACCAGCTGCACTGGGCGCCTTCGCTGCGCGCCCACTCCGCCGCCGTGCTCAACATCGCGCCGGACCACCTCGACTGGCACGGCTCCATGGAGGCGTACGCCGCCGACAAGGGCCGGATCTACAAGGGCAACACCGTAGCCTGCGTCTACAACGCCGCCGACAAGGCGACCGAAGACCTGGTGCGCGAGGCGGACGTCGAGGAGGGCTGCCGGGCGATCGGCTTCACCCTCGGCACACCCGGGCCCTCCCAGGTCGGAGTCGTCGAGGGGATCCTGGTCGACCGCGCCTTCGTGGACAACCCGAACAAGCAGGCCCAGGAGCTCGCCGAGGTCGCGGACGTCAACCCGCAGGCTCCGCACAACATCGCCAACGCGCTGGCGGCCGCGGCGCTGGCCCGTGCGTACGGCGTCGCGCCCGCCGCCGTACGCGACGGACTGCGCGCCTTCCGCCCCGACCCGCACCGCATCGAGAAGGTCGCCGACGTCGCCGGTGTCGCGTACGTCGACGACTCCAAAGCCACCAACACCCATGCCGCGGAAGCGTCCCTGGCGGCTTACGATCCGATCGTGTGGATCGCCGGCGGCCTGGCCAAGGGCGCGACCTTCGACGAACTCGTCGAGAGGTCGGCGAAGCGCCTGCGCGGTGTCGTACTGATCGGCGCGGACCGCGCACTGATCCGCGAAGCCCTGGCGCGACACGCCCCGGAAGTCCCGGTCGTCGACCTCGACCGGACAGACACTGGGGCGATGTCGGCGGCGGTCCTGGAAGCAGCGAGGCTCGCCCGGCCGGGGGACACGGTTCTGCTGGCCCCGGCCTGCGCCTCGATGGACATGTTCGCCAATTACAACAAGCGAGGCGAGGCGTTCGCGGACGCGGTCCGCGCACTCGCCGCCGAGTCCGCCTGACCGGCCCGGCCCCCGTGCGAGCGTCCCGGGGCCGCCCGGGATTCCGGCGCCGCGCCAGGCACGACTGGAGGGGACAGCGACCATGCCCGCCGACGACACCGCCCCGGACCGCCCGGGGCAGGCCCTTCCCGCAGCAGCGGGCCTCGCCCCCGGACCGCGCATGCCCTTCGGGCATCGCCGGGTCTGGGGCGGAGCCCCAGTCGGGCTCGGGCCCGCTCTCGCAGGCCCGGGGCCGGCCCACGCCGGGCTCGCCCTGCGCAGCCGGGCCGGGGGAGCCGTGCGTCGCACGCCCGTCGCCGGTGGCGCCCGCGGGCCCAGCGATCCGCGGCAGCCCCGGGGCAGTGGCGTACGACGGCTGTACGAGCAGGCGCGCCGGACCTGGGACCGCCCGCTGACCGGCTACTACCTGATTCTCGGCAGCAGCCTGCTGATCACTGTGCTCGGTCTGGTGATGGTCTACTCCGCCTCGATGATCAAGGCGCTCGAGCTGTCGCTCCCGGCCTCGTACTTCTTCCGCAAGCAGTTTCTCGCCGCCGTCCTCGGCACCGGCCTGCTGCTGCTCGCGTCCCGGATGCCGGTCAAGCTCCACCGGGCGCTTGCCTACCCGCTCCTGATGGGCACCGTCTTTCTGATGGCGCTTGTCCAGATCCCCGGGATAGGGCATGCGGTCAACGGCAACCAGAACTGGATCTACCTCGGCGGACCGTTCCAGCTCCAGCCCAGTGAGTTCGGCAAGCTGGCACTGATCCTGTGGGGCGCCGATCTGCTCGCGCGTAAGCAGGACAAGCGGCTGCTGACCCAGTGGAAGCACATGCTGGTGCCGCTGGTCCCGGTCGCCTTTCTGCTGCTCGGCCTGATCATGCTCGGCGGCGACATGGGTACGGCGATCATCCTCACCGCGATCCTCTTCGGACTGCTATGGCTGGCCGGAGCGCCCACCCGGCTGTTCGCGGGGGTGCTGGCCGTCGCCACTCTCGTCGGTGTCATGCTCATCAAGACCAGCGAGAACCGGATGTCCCGGCTCTTCTGCGTCGGCGCGATCGACCTCGGTCCCCAGGGCGAGTGCTGGCAGGCCGTCCACGGCATCTATGCTCTTGCCTCCGGCGGATGGTTTGGTTCCGGCCTCGGTGCAAGTGTGGAAAAATGGGGTCAACTCCCCGAACCCCACACCGATTTCATCTTCGCCATCGCGGGTGAGGAACTGGGGCTTGCGGGGACGCTGTCGGTGCTCGCACTCTTCGCGGCTCTAGGCTATGCGGGTATCCGCGTGGCCGGACGCACGGAGGACCCCTTCGTGAGGTATGCCGCGGGAGGCGTGACCACCTGGATCACGGCACAGGCCGTGGTCAACATTGGTGCGGTGCTCGGTCTGCTGCCGATCGCCGGTGTCCCGCTCCCGCTGTTCTCCTACGGGGGATCAGCCCTGTTGCCGACCATGTTCGCGGTCGGGCTGCTGATCGCCTTCGCGCGAGAGGATCCCGCCGCGAAGGCGGCCCTGGCCATGCGGCGGCCCGGGGTGAGATGGAAGACGATGAGGCGGCGCGTCAAGAAGCGTCCGTCCGGAGAGCGGTGAATTTCGGTGCATGTCGTACTCGCCGGTGGGGGGACCGCCGGCCACATCGAGCCCGCGCTCGCCCTCGCGGACGCCCTGCGCAGGCAGGACCCGGCCGTGGGAATCACGGCCCTGGGCACGGAGAAGGGACTCGAGACCAGGCTCGTGCCCGAGCGCGGCTACGAGTTGGCGCTCATCCCCGCCGTTCCGCTGCCGCGCAGGCCCACCCCTGAGCTGATCACCGTCCCAGGAAGGCTGCGCGGCACCATCAAGGCCGCCGAGCAGATCCTGGAGCGTACGAAGGCGGACTGCGTCGTCGGCTTCGGCGGCTATGTCGCGCTGCCCGGCTATCTGGCCGCCAAGCGGCTCGGCGTGCCGATCGTGGTCCACGAGGCCAACGCGCGCCCCGGCCTGGCCAACAAGATCGGGTCGCGGTACGCCGCGGCCGTGGCCGTCGCCACGCCGGACAGCAAGCTGCGCAACTCCCGCTACATCGGCATCCCGCTGCGCCACACCATCGCCACCCTTGACCGCGCACGGGTGCGCCCCGAGGCCCGTGCCGCCTTTGGCCTGGACCCCAACCTGCCGACGCTGCTGGTCTCCGGCGGCTCACAGGGCGCCCGCCGCCTCAACGAGGTGATCCAGCAGATCGCGCCGGTGCTTCAGCGCTCCGGCATCCAGATCCTGCACGCGGTCGGCCCGAAGAACGAACTGCCGCGCGTGGACAACATGCCCGGTATGCCGCCCTACATCCCGGTACCGTACGTGGACCGCATGGACCTCGCGTACGCAGCGGCCGACATGATGCTCTGCCGCGCGGGCGCGATGACCGTCGCCGAGCTCTCCGCCGTCGGGCTCCCCGCCGCTTACGTACCGCTGCCGATCGGCAACGGCGAACAGCGGCTGAACGCCCAGCCGGTGGTGAAGGCCGGCGGCGGACTGCTGGTCGACGACGCCGAACTGACCCCCGAGTGGGTCCAGGGCAATGTCCTTCCGGTGCTCGTCGACCCGCACCGGCTGTACGAGATGTCCCGTGCCGCCGCCGAGTTCGGCCGCAGGGACGCCGACGACCTGCTCGTCGGCATGGTGTACGAGGCGATCGCTGCACGCCGCCAGGCGTAAGAAGGGCAGGGGAGCGTGGCCGGACCGACTACCGCCGAACGCTGGGCGGGCAAGTCCCCTGGCGGGAGCGCGGGGTCGGCCGGCCCGCCCCGCCAGGACCCCCCGGCCCGTCGGCTGCGCCTCCCCGGCCGCCGCGCGCTGCTGATCGCCGCCGCCGCGATCCTGCTCATCGCGGGCGGAATCTGGGTGCTTTACGGCTCCCCGTGGCTGCGCGCCGAGCGCGTCACGACATCGGGCACTGAGGTTCTGACATCTGACGAGGTGACGTCCGCGGCCGCTGTCCCGATCGGTGCGCCGCTGATTTCCGTCGATACGGACGCCATTGAGGCCCGTCTCAGGCATAAACTGCCCCGTATCGACTCGGTGGATGTCGTTCGGTCATGGCCGCGCGGGATCGATCTGAAAGTGACCGAGCGAAAGCCCGTGCTACTTATCGAAAAGGGCGCAAAGTTCATCGAAGTGGACGCGAAGGGCGTCCGGTTCGCCACGGTGGACGAGGCCCCCAAGGCTGTTCCGCTGCTCGAATTGACAGTGGATCAGTCCCCGAGTCTGCGCCGTTTCGGCCCCGACCGACTCCTCGCCGAGGCGGTACGCGTCAGGGGCGAACTCCCCGGAGAGGCCGTCGCGGACACAAGAGCCGTCACGGTCCACTCATACGACTACATCACCGTGGAGTTGAGCCGGGACCGTACGGTTGTCTGGGGCAGCGCGGAGGACGGTCAAGCGAAGGCGCGCGCGCTCACCGCACTGATGAAAGCCGCGCCGAAGGCCCGGCACTTCGACGTGAGCGCGCCCACCGCCCCTGCCGCGTCGGGGAGTTGACGCCCAAATGTGCTGGCCAACACCCTGGTTGGTCAGCGCAACGGCTGATCACATAGGGTGAAAAGAAAAACGGGAGGTTCGGCGTGTTCGTTGAACGGGCGCCACTTGTCGACTTAGTGTCCTGTTCGGAAGAGTCCAGCGAACAGACACATTGGTAACCCTAAACTTCAACGTTAGGGTTTGGGTCGGCGTTTCGGACCGTCCCATCGGCATCCGTCGTCGCAGCGCGGCAACCAACGCGAAGCGACGACACGTAACTCGAGGCGAGAGGCCTTCGACGTGGCAGCACCGCAGAACTACCTCGCAGTCATCAAGGTCATCGGTGTCGGCGGCGGTGGTGTCAATGCCATCAACCGAATGATCGAGGTCGGTCTCAAGGGCGTCGAGTTCATCGCGATCAACACTGATGCGCAAGCCCTGTTGATGAGCGACGCCGACGTCAAGCTCGACGTCGGTCGTGAACTCACTCGCGGCCTGGGGGCCGGAGCCAACCCCGCAGTCGGTCGCAAGGCGGCAGAGGACCACCGTGAGGAGATCGAGGAGGTCCTCAAGGGGGCCGACATGGTCTTCGTCACCGCCGGCGAAGGCGGCGGCACCGGAACCGGCGGCGCACCCGTCGTCGCCAACATCGCGCGCACGCTGGGCGCCCTCACGATCGGCGTGGTCACCCGCCCGTTCACCTTCGAGGGCCGCCGCCGGGCCAACCAGGCGGAGGACGGTATCGCTGAGCTCCGCGAAGAGGTCGACACCCTCATCGTGATCCCGAACGACCGCCTGCTGTCCATCTCGGACCGCCAGGTGAGCGTGCTGGACGCCTTCAAGTCCGCGGACCAGGTGCTGCTGTCCGGTGTCCAGGGCATCACCGACCTGATCACCACCCCCGGCCTGATCAACCTCGACTTCGCCGACGTCAAGTCCGTGATGTCCGAGGCGGGATCGGCGCTCATGGGCATCGGCTCGGCCCGCGGCGACGACCGCGCGGTGGCCGCTGCCGAGATGGCGATCTCCTCGCCGTTGCTGGAGGCCTCCATCGACGGCGCCCGCGGGGTGCTGCTCTCCATCTCCGGCGGCTCGGACCTCGGTCTCTTCGAGATCAACGAGGCGGCCCAGCTGGTCAGCGAGGCCGCCCACCCCGAGGCCAACATCATCTTCGGCGCGGTCATCGACGACGCCCTGGGTGACGAGGTACGGGTCACGGTCATCGCGGCCGGCTTCGACGGCGGACAGCCGCCGACCCGCCGGGAGACGGTTCTCGGCTCCAGCGCGAGCAAGCGCGAGGACTCGCCCGCTGCGTCCCGCTCCATGGAGAGCTCGCGTTCGTCCGGCCTCGGCACCGTGCCGACCCGCGAAGAGCCCTCGGCCCCGGCCGAGCCCGCTCCGGTCGGGAACGACCTCAACTCCCCGGTCTCCGGACACGCGGTGCCGCCGGCCCGTCCGTACCAGGACAGCCAGGCCGAAGAGCTGGATGTCCCGGACTTCTTGAAGTGACAGTGCGGCACGACGCGATACACGAGAGCGGCGCGCACTTCGCCTTCACCGACCGGTGGGGCGGGGTGAGCGCCGTTCCGTACGAGGGGCTCAACCTCGGCGGAGCGGTCGGCGACGACGCCGCGGCCGTACTGACCAACCGCGCGATCGCAGCGAAGCAACTCGGGCTCGACCCGGACGAGGTCGTCTGGATGAACCAGGTCCACGGCAAGGATGTCGCCGAGGTCGACGGGCCCTGGGGCGACGGGCCGGTACCGGCGGTGGACGGTGTGGTCACCGCACGGCGGGGGCTCGCCCTCGCCGTGCTGACGGCGGACTGCACCCCCGTACTGCTGGCCGATCCGGTCGCGGGCGTGGTGGCCGCCGCGCACGCGGGCCGTCCCGGAATGGTCGCGGGGATCGTGCCCGCGACCGTCGAGGCGATGAAGTCGCTGGGCGCGGAGCCGGGCCGGATCATCGCCCGTACCGGACCCGCCGTCTGCGGACGCTGCTACGAAGTCCCCGAGCAGATGCGGTCAGAAGTGGCCGCGGCCGAACCGGCGGCCTGGTCCGAGACCAGCTGGGGCACCCCGGCCGTCGACGTCACCGCCGGAGTCCACGCCCAGCTCGAAGCGCTCGGGGTACGCGACCGGCAGCGCTCGCCGGTGTGCACACTGGAATCGCTGGACCACTACTCGTACCGCCGCGACCGCACCACCGGGCGGCTGGCCGGATATGTCTGGCTGGCTGTGCCTTCCCGGGGGACAACCCCCGGACCCCCGGCAGGAGAGACCCGAGCATGACGGACCGCAGAACCGAACTCGCCGACAGTCTGACGGCAGTGGAGGAACGTATCGCCTCCGCCTGCGCGGCCGCCGGCCGCAAGCGGGAGGAGGTGACCCTCATCGTGGTCACCAAGACCTATCCGGCGAGTGATGTGCGGCTGCTCCATGAACTCGGTGTGCGGCATGTGGCCGAGAACCGTGACCAGGACGCTGCACCGAAGGCCGCAGCCTGCTCGGATCTGGACCTCCGCTGGCACTTCGTCGGACAGTTGCAGACCAATAAGGTCCGTTCCGTGGCGAGTTATGCCGATGTCGTGCAATCTGTCGACCGGCTCAAGCTCGTCAACTCGCTGTCCGCCGCAGCGGTTCGCGCGGAGCGCGAGCTCGGCTGCCTGATCCAGGTGGCGCTGGACGCGGAGTCGGGCGAGCGGGGAGAGCGCGGCGGCGTCGCACCGGACGGCATCGATGAGTTGGCCGCCGTGATCGACGGCGCACCGGGACTGCGGCTGGACGGTCTGATGACTGTGGCGCCGCTCGCCGGACCGTACGCGGGACGGCAACAGGCGGCGTTCGAGCGGCTGATGGAATTGTCATCCAGCCTGCGCGCCGGGCATCCGGCTGGGAACATGGTGTCAGCAGGGATGAGTGCGGACCTCGAACAAGCAGTGGCGGCGGGAGCGACACATGTGCGCGTCGGCACTGCGGTACTCGGAGTCCGACCCCGGCTCGGGTAACGTCGCGAAGCAAGTCGGACCACAGCAGAAAATATGGTCATTCCCGTCACAATGCGGGCAGACCGAGTGGATCGCGGGCACTTGGTGACGAATGCCGATCCACCACAGAGCGGAGGACTCAGAGAATGGCCGGCGCGATGCGCAAGATGGCGGTCTACCTCGGCCTCGTGGAGGACGATGGATATGACGGCCGGGGTTTCGATCCCGATGACGATTTCGAACCCGAGCCGGAGCCGGAGCGGGACCACCGGCGGCACCAGCCCCCGCACCAGGTGGAGCGGGAAGAGCCGGTGCGGATGATGCAGCCGCCCGCGCAGCGCGAGCCGGTTCCGCTTCCCGCTGAAAGTGGACGTCCTGCGCGAATCGCCCCCGTGGCATCTATCACACCTGAACGTCCGAGCCTGGAGAAGAACGCACCGGTGATCATGCCCAAGGTCGTGTCCGAGCGGGAGCCTTACCGCATCACCACACTGCACCCACGGACCTACAACGAGGCCCGTACCATCGGGGAACACTTCCGCGAGGGCACCCCGGTGATCATGAATCTCACGGAGATGGACGACACCGATGCGAAGCGACTTGTCGACTTTGCCGCGGGACTCGTCTTCGGTTTGCATGGCAGCATTGAGCGGGTGACGCAGAAGGTGTTCCTGTTGTCGCCTGCTAACGTCGATGTCACGGCGGAGGACAAGGCCCGCATCGCAGAGGGCGGGTTCTTCAACCAGAGCTGAGAAATACGAGACCGGAACGACCGGCCACAAGGCCGGTGACACGAGAGCCAGGGGAGAGGGAAGCGCGGGATGGGCGTCGCTTTGGATGTGGTCTACATCGCGCTGATGTGCTTCCTGGTCGTGCTGATCTTCCGGCTGGTCATGGACTACGTCTTCCAGTTCGCCCGCTCATGGCAACCTGGCAAGGCGATGGTGGTCGTTCTGGAGGCCACCTACACTGTCACCGATCCACCGCTCAAGCTTCTGCGGCGGTTCATTCCGCCGCTGCGTCTCGGGGGCGTGGCACTAGACCTGTCCTTCTTCGTTCTGATGATCATCGTCTACATCCTGATCTCTGTCGTGAACAGCGTGGGGAACTGATGTGAGCGATACGGTCTTGCCGACTGCCGACGACTACGTAGAGGTGAAGAAGAGATGCCGCTGACCCCCGAGGACGTGCGGAACAAGCAGTTCACGACCGTCCGCCTCCGAGAAGGCTATGACGAGGACGAGGTCGATGCCTTCCTCGACGAGGTCGAGTCCGAACTGACCCGCCTGCTCCGCGAGAACGAGGACCTGCGCGCCAAGCTGGCCGCGGCGACCCGTGCGGCCGCGCAGAACCAGCAGCAGCAGGGCATGCGCAAGCCGCCGGAGCAGCAGGACGGCCGAGGCCCGGGGGCGCCGGTGCCCGCCGCCATATCCGGACCGCCGGTCCAGCAGCAGCCCCCGCAGATGGGTCCTCCCCAGCTGCCCGGTGGTGCTCCGCAGCTGCCCGCCGGCCCCAGCCACGGTGGCCCCAGCCACGGCGGCCCGCAGGGCCCGCACGGCCCCGGCCCGATGCAGGGCGGTCCCATGGGTGGCCCGATGGGCGGCCCCATGGGCGGTCACGGTCCGCAGATGCCGCAGCCCGGTCAGGGCCCCGGCGGCGACAGTGCCGCGCGAGTGCTCTCGCTGGCGCAGCAGACCGCCGACCAGGCGATCGCGGAGGCCCGTTCCGAGGCCAACAAGATCGTCGGCGAGGCGCGCAGCCGCGCCGAGGGCCTGGAGCGCGACGCCCGCGCCAAGGCGGACGCTCTTGAGCGGGACGCCCAGGAGAAGCACCGCGTCGCGATGGGCTCGCTGGAGTCCGCGCGTGCCACGCTGGAGCGCAAGGTCGAGGATCTGCGAGGCTTCGAGCGCGAGTACCGCACCCGGCTGAAGTCGTACCTGGAGAGCCAGTTGCGTCAGCTGGAGACTCAGGCGGACGACTCCCTGGCCCCGCCGCGCAGCCCGTCCGCTCCTTCGCTGCCGTCGGCCCAGTCGATGGCTCCGGCCGGTGCGGGTGCGATGGGTCACACCATGGGCGGCAACCAGTCGATGGGGCAGCCGATGGGTGGCAACCCGTCCATGGGCGGAGCCCCTTCATACGGTGGTGGCCAGCAGCAGATGTCCCCGGCGATGACCCAGCCGATGGCACCGGTGCGGCCGCAGGCTCCGCAGCCGATGCAGCAGGCGCCGTCGCCGATGCGAGGGTTCCTGATCGACGAGGACGACAACTGACGGCGGGTCGCGCGTATCGCGCGTAGCCGTCGGCAGGCTGAAAGGCCGGGCCCGGGACTGATGTCCCGGGCCCGGCCCTTTTGTTGGGTACTGGTGGCGATGGCCTCTGCGGAGCGCTGGATGGGGAAAGGGGCCCGGGCTGGTGCCCGGGCCCCTTCGGTTGCTGGTCTGTTACTGCTTGCGCAGGCGGAACGTCAGGGACAGGCCCTCGTCCGTGAACGGCGCACCGAAGCTGTCGTCCGCCCCGTCCGGGGTGAACGTCGTGGCCAGCACCTCGTCGGCGATCAACCCGGCGTGCTCCGTCAGCGCCTCGACGGTGGACGGGTCCGTGGCGGACCAGCTCACCGCGATGCGGTCCGCGACGTCCAGGCCGCTGTTCTTGCGCGCCTCCTGGATCAGGCGGATCGCGTCACGCGCCAGGCCCGCGAGCCGCAGCTCCGGGGTGATCTCCAGGTCGAGCGCGACCGTCGCACCCGAGTCGGAGGCCACCGACCACCCCTCGCGCGGGGTCTCCGTGATGATGACCTCTTCCGGGGAGAGGGTGATCGTCTCGCCGTCGACGGAGACGGTCGCGTTGCCCTCGCGCAGGGCCAGCGAGAGCGCGGCGGCGTCGGCCTCGGCGACTGCCTTCGCGACCGCCTGGACGCCCTTGCCGAAGCGCTTGCCCAGCGCGCGGAAGTTCGCCTTGGCCGTGGTGTCGACCAGCGAGCCGCCGACCTCGGAGAGCGAGGCGAGGGACGAGACGTTCAGCTCGTCCGTGATCTGCGCGTGCAGCTCGGGGGAGAGGGACTCGAAGCCCGCCGCCGCGACCAGCGCCCGGGACAGCGGCTGACGCGTCTTGACCCCGGACTCCGCGCGGGTGGCGCGGCCCAGCTCCACCAGGCGGCGGACCAGGGCCATCTGGGAGGAGAGGGTGGGGTCGATGGCATCCAGGTCGGCCGTCGGCCAGGTCGACAGATGGACCGACTCCGGGGCGTCCGGCGTCACCGGGACGACCAGGTCCTGCCAGACCCGCTCCGTGATGAAGGGGGTGAGCGGGGCCATGAGACGGGTCACAGTCTCGACGACGTCGTGCAGCGTACGCAGCGCCGCGGCGTCGCCCTGCCAGAAGCGGCGGCGGGAGCGGCGTACGTACCAGTTGGACAGGTCGTCGACGAAGGCCGACAGGAGCTTTCCGGCACGCTGGGTGTCGTACGCCTCCAGCGCCCGGGTCGTCTGGTCCACCAGCGCGCCCAGCTCGCTCAGCAGCCAGCGGTCCAGGACCGTGCGCTCCGCCGGGGCCGGATCCGCCGCGGACGGCGCCCAGTTGGACGTGCGCGCGTACAGGGCCTGGAAGGCCACCGTGTTCCAGTACGTGAGGAGGGTCTTGCGCACCACCTCCTGGATCGTGCCGTGGCCCACCCTGCGCGCGGCCCACGGGGAGCCGCCCGCCGCCATGAACCAGCGGACCGCGTCGGCGCCGTGCTGATCCATCAGCGGGATCGGCTGCAGGATGTTCCCCAGGTGCTTGGACATCTTGCGGCCGTCCTCGGCGAGGATGTGGCCCAGGCAGACGACGTTCTCGTAGCTGGACTTGTCGAAGACGAGCGTGCCGACGGCCATCAGCGTGTAGAACCAGCCGCGCGTCTGGTCGATGGCCTCCGAGATGAACTGCGCCGGGTAGCGCTTCTCGAAGACATCCTTGTTCTTGTACGGATAGCCCCACTGCGCGAACGGCATCGAACCCGAGTCGTACCAGGCGTCGATGACCTCCGGGACGCGCGTCGCCGTCTTCTGGCAGGTCGGGCAGGGGAACGTCACATCGTCGATGTAAGGACGGTGCGGGTCCAGCGCCGACTGGTCGGTACCGGTGAGCTCGGTGAGCTCGGCGCGCGAGCCGACGCAGGTGAGGTGGTTCTCCTCGCAGCGCCAGATCGGCAGCGGCGTGCCCCAGTAGCGGTTACGGGAGAGCGCCCAGTCGACGTTGTTGTTCAGCCAGTCGCCGTAGCGGCCATGCTTGACCGAGTCCGGGATCCAGTTGGTCTTTTCGTTCTCCTCGAGCAGCCGGTCCTTGATGGCGGTGGTGCGGATGTACCAGGACGGCTGCGCGTAGTAGAGCAGCGCGGTGTGGCAGCGCCAGCAGTGCGGATAGCTGTGCTCGTACGGGACGTGCCGGAAGAGCAGGCCGCGATCGGCAAGATCCTTGGTGAGCGCCTCGTCGGCCTTCTTGAAGAAGACTCCGCCGACCAGCGGCACGTCCTCCTCGAAGGTGCCGTCCGGGCGGACCGGGTTGACCACGGGCAGGCCGTACGCACGGCAGACCCTGAGGTCGTCCTCACCGAAGGCGGGGGACTGGTGGACCAGACCGGTGCCGTCCTCGGTGGTGACGTAGTCGGCGTTGACGACGTAGTGGGCTTCGGAAGGGAACTCGACGAGGGCGAAGGGACGGTCGTACGTCCAGCGCTCCATCTCGGCGCCTGTGAAGGACTGGCCGGTGGCATCCCAGCCCTCGCCGAGGGCCTTCTCGAGGAGCGGCTGCGCGACGACGAGCTTCTCCTCGCCGTTCGTCGCGACGACGTACGTGACGTCGGGGCGCGCGGCGACCGCCGTGTTGGACACCAGGGTCCAGGGGGTCGTGGTCCACACCAGGAGGGCCGCTTCGCCGGCCAGCGGGCCGCTCGTCAGCGGGAAGCGGACGAAGACGGACGGGTCCACGACCGTCTCGTACCCCTGCGCCAGCTCGTGGTCCGAGAGGCCCGTGCCGCAGCGCGGGCACCAGGGGGCGACACGGTGGTCCTGGACCAGCAGACCCTTGTTGAAGATCTCCTTCAGCGACCACCAGACCGACTCGATGTAGGCCGGGTCCATGGTGCGGTACGCGTCGTCGAGGTCGGTCCAGTACCCCATGCGGGTCGTCAGCTCGGCGAACGCGTCCGTATGACGGGTCACCGACTCACGGCACTTGGCGTTGAACTCCGCGATGCCGTACGCCTCGATGTCCTTCTTGCCGGAGAAGCCGAGTTCCTTCTCGACGGCGAGCTCGACCGGCAGGCCGTGGCAGTCCCAGCCGGCCTTGCGGGCGACGTGATAGCCGCGCATCGTGCGGAAGCGCGGAAAGACGTCCTTGAAGACGCGGGCCTCGATGTGATGCGCTCCGGGCATGCCGTTGGCGGTCGGCGGGCCCTCGTAGAACACCCACTCGGGGCGGCCCTCGGACTGCTCGAGGCTCTTGGCGAAAATCTTGCTCTCGCGCCAGAAGTCGAGCACGGCGTGCTCGAGCGCGGGCAGGTCGACCTGGGCGGGCACCTGGTTGTACTGGGGTGGCGTCATCGGCGAGCTCCTCCAACGGACAATGTCTGTTCCGTCGGAGGGACGAGAGCGCGTGCTCCCGCGGTACCACCCTCCTTGGCCCGCCGGCCAGGCCGGTGAGCCCCCTCATTGGGGTCGCGATGCCGGGTCTACTTGCCCACGGTCGTCCCGTGGGCTTTCTTCCGGCGGCTCAGGGGTGATGCTTCACCTCGCGCTCGCCCCCGGGCTCTCACCGTCCCCGGGTCGCTCATGGCTGCGTACGAAGCTACTCGTCCCCATCCACGCCTTTCGCTTCGCCCAGTGTACGGGCCCGCACGGAAGGCGGCCGACCGGTTTTCACGGACCGGGCGCGGCCCCGCCCGCGGGGTGCGCGGTTGACCCGAATGGCCATACGGCCCCCGGCGGAGTCCGGCTCCGCTCCAGTGGCGGATTACCGGGCGGGGAGCTGGGCACAACGGATGCAGGTTCGCCTTGTCGCAGGCCGGGGCGGGCCGAAGCGGCGGCGTGCCCCGTTTGCCGCGGGGCTGGTGTCGATTTATCGTCCCAGCACCGACTCGCGAGCAAGATCACAATATGTGAAGGGGCCGCGGCCATGGTGGCGAAGAAGACCGCCGAGAAGACGGCGTCCGCAAGATCCACCGCCGCTGACGCGGCGGCCAAGGATGCGAGCGGCAAGAAGGGCACCGTCGCGAGGAAGGCCGCGGCGAAGAGGACCGGGAAGAAGGCATCGGCGGCGGCGACGGTGAGGAAGGTGTTGGCGGACAAAGCCCCCGCGGACGAGGTTCCGGCCAAGACGGCAGGGGCCAGGAGGGCACCGCCCCGGAAGACGGCGGCGGGGAAGGCCCCCGCGGACGAGGTTCCCGCCAGGAAGACAGGTGCCCAGAAGGCACCGCCCCGGAAGGCAAGGGCGGGGAAGACCCCCGCGGACGAGGCTCCCGCCAAGACGGCCGGGGCCAAGAAGGCACCGACCAAGAAAGCGGCTGCGAAGAAGGCCACCCCGAAGAAGGCCACCCCGAAGAAGGCCACGGCGACGAAGAAGGCGACCCCCACGAACACGACCGCGACCAAGACGACGACCGTGCAGACGACCGCGAGTAAGGCGGTGGCCACGAAGGCCACGGCCAAGAAAGCCGCGAAGAAGGCGCCGGCGAAGAAGACGACCCCGAAGGACGCGACCGCCAAGAGCGCGACCGCGAAGAAGGCGACCGCGAAGAAAGCAACCGCCAAGGACACGACCGCGAAGAAGGCGACCGCCAAGGACGCCACGGTCGTGGAGGAGACTGCCGCACCGGCGGCCCAGACGCCGCCGGTGAAGAAGGCGCCTGCCAGGAAGGCCGTGGCCAAGAAGGCCGCAAAGAAGGCCGCAGCCGCGGCCAAGGGGGCGGCCGAGGCCGCGAAGCAGACAGGAGCCAGGACGGTGGGAGCGAAGAAGACCGCGGGTGGGACATCGGCAGCCGGCGACAGCGCGGTGGCGGTGCCCACGACCCCTGCAGCGGCCGCGACGCCGCCGGGGGAGCTTGCCGTGCGGCCCGGCGAGGACCCATGGACAGAGGAGGAGGTCGCCGAAGCGCGTGCCGGGCTGGAGAGCGAGGTGGTCCGACTGACGAACGAGATCAGCTCGTCGGAAGAGTCACTGGTCGGTCTGATGCGCGATTCCGGGGACGGCGCGGGCGACGACGACGCCGACACCGGGACCAAGAACATCACGCGCGAGCACGAGATGGCGCTTGCGGCCAATGCGCGCGAGATGCTGGAACAGACCGAGCGCGCGCTGGTGCGGCTCGATGCCGGGACGTACGGGCTCTGCGAGATCTGCGGCAAGCCGATCGGGAAGGCCCGTATGCAGGCCTTCCCGCGCGCCACACTGTGCGTGGAGGACAAGCAGAAGCAAGAACGCCGAGGCTGACTCCGTACGTGTGTACCGTAACCTCGTGCTCAGTCAGGCACCTAGGTTGAGGGACTCACGTGGCAGAGGCGGAGCGCATCATCGGTACGCCAGATGTTGACGACGAGGCTGCGGCGCCCGCCGAGCAGCCCAAGGGCAAGCGGCGGATCGCCGTGCTGTTCGTTGTTGCGCTCGTCGCCTACGTGCTCGACCTCGGCAGCAAGATGCTCGTGGTGGCCAAGCTGGAGCACCACGAGCCGATCGAGATCATCGGCGAACTGCTGAAGTTCGAGGCGGTACGGAACGCGGGCGCCGCGTTCGGTATCGGCGAAGCCTTCACCGTGATCTTCACCTGCATCGCGGCGGCGGTGATCGTCGTCATCGCCCGTCTGGCGCGCAAGCTCTACAGCCTGCCGTGGGCGTTCGCCCTCGGTCTGCTGCTCGGCGGTGCGCTCGGCAACCTCACCGACCGGGTCTTCCGGGCACCCGGGGTCTTCAAGGGCGCGGTCGTCGACTTCATCGCGCCCGCGCACTTCGCGGTCTTCAACCTCGCCGACTCCGCGATCGTCTGCGGCGGGATCCTGATTGTGATCCTGTCGTTCAAGGGGCTGGACCCCGACGGGACTGTCCACAAGGACTGACAAGGCATACTCGACGGGTGAGTACAGTTCCCGAGATCCGCACCCTGCCCGTACCCGACGGCCTTGAGGGCGAGCGTGTAGACGCCGCCATCTCCCGGATGTTCGGGTTCTCCCGTACGAAGGCGGCCGAGCTGGCTGCCGCCGGGAAGGTACAGGTCGACGGCTCGGTCGTCGGAAAGTCAGAGCGGGTGCAAGGCGGGGCGTGGCTCGAGGTCGAGATGCCGCAGGCGCCCGCGCCGGTGCAGATCGTGGCGGAGCCGGTCGAGGGCATGGAGATCGTGCATGACGACGACGACATCGTCGTGATCGCCAAGCCGGTCGGCGTGGCCGCGCACCCGAGTCCCGGCTGGAGCGGCACGACCGTGATCGGCGGTCTCGCGGCCGCGGGGTACCGGATCTCGACGTCCGGCGCGGCGGAGCGGCAGGGGATCGTGCACCGGCTGGACGTCGGCACGTCCGGGTTGATGGTCGTCGCCAAGTCGGAGCGGGCCTATACCCTGCTGAAGGCGCAGTTCCGTGACCGGATCGTGGACAAGCGGTATCACGCACTGGTCCAGGGGCACCCGGATCCGCTGAGCGGGACGATCGACGCGCCGATCGGGCGGCACCCGAACCACGACTACAAGTGGGCGGTGACGGCGGAGGGCAAGCCGTCGGTCACGCACTACGACCTGATCGAGGCGTTCCGCGCGGCGTCGCTGCTGGACATCAAGCTGGAGACGGGGCGTACGCACCAGATCCGCGTGCACATGGCTGCGCACCGGCACCCGTGCGTGGGCGATCTGACGTACGGCGCGGACCCGACGATGGCGAAGCGGCTGGGGCTGACCAGGCAGTGGCTGCACGCGGTGCGGCTGGGCTTCGAGCACCCCTCGGACGGGCAGTGGGTGGAGTTCGAGAGCACGTACCCCGAGGACCTGAAGTCGGCGCTGGACACGATCGCGGCGGAGAGCGCGTGAGTTCCTTTGCCGTAAGGGCCGCCGTCGGCCCGGCGGACCGGGAGGCGTGCTTCGCGGTCCGCAAGGAAGTATTCGTCGTCGAGCAGCGGGTGCCGGCGGAGATCGAGTACGACGCGTTCGACGCGGAGAACGCGGACACGGTGCATGTCCTGGCGGTCGGCGCGGACGGGCAGCCGCTGGGCACGGGACGGTTGCTGTACGGCGAGGCCGTGACGGACAAGACGGGCGGCGACCTGTCGGTGGGCTCCCTCGGCCGCCTCGCGGTGAGCAGGACGGCGCGGGGGCTCGGCGTGGGCGTGGCGCTGGTCCGGGCGATCGAGAAGGCGGCGCGGGAGCGAGGGCTGGCCGCGGTGGACCTGCACGCGCAGACGCACGCGCTGGAGTTCTACGAGCGGTTGGGGTACGTGGCGTACGGAGCGGAGTTCCTGGACGCGGGGATCGGGCACCGGGCGATGCGGCGGGCGCTTTAGCCGGGGCGGAAGGCCCCACCTCGTTCATTCGCCCGTCGCCGCGACGTCCCACGGTGGGGTAATTGGGGCTATTTGCGTGGCAGGCTTGAAGTCTTGATCGTTGAGGTTTCGAGCCGCCGGAGGGCGCACCGTGGACCAACTGGCGCTGCTGTTCGTGCTCTTGCTCGGGGCCGTCGTGACAGTGCCGCTGGGGGAGCGGCTCAGGCTGCCCGCGCCCGTGCTGATGACGGTCGCCGGGATCGTTCTGGCTTTTCTGCCCTTCGTGCCGAGCGTCGAGGTGCCGCCGGAGTTCATCCTGCCGCTGTTGCTGCCGCCGCTGCTGTACGCGGCCGTACAGCGCACCTCCTGGCGGCAGTTCACGGCCAACATCCGGCCGATCCTGCTGCTCGCGGTCGCGCTGGTGTTTGTCACGATGGCGGCGGTGGCGGCCGTCGCCCACGCGATCGTGCCCGGGCTGCCGATCGCCGCGGCGTTTGCGCTCGGCGCGCTGGTGGCGCCGCCCGATCCGGTCGCGGCGACCGCGGTCGCCGGGTCGCTCGGGCTGCCGCGGCGGCTGATCTCCATCCTGGAGGGGGAGGGGCTGTTCAACGACGTCACGGCGATCGTGCTGTACCACGTGGCGATCGCGGCGGCGGTGAGCGGAACGTTCTCGTGGCCGGACGCGGCGGGGGACTTGGTGCTGTCGGGCGCTGTGGCCGTCGCGGTCGGGCTCGCGCTCGGCTGGCTCTCCAACAAGCTGATGGGTCTGCTCGGCGATGCGACGCTGCAGATCGGCCTGTCGCTGATGGTGCCGTTCGTCAGCTATGTGCTGGCGGAGGAGCTGAAGGGATCGGGCGTGCTCGCCGTCCTGACCACCGCGCTCTTCCTGGCCGAGCACGCCGCTGACGCGGACGACGTGATGGGGCGGCTGGCAGGGAACACGTTCTGGCAGGTCGTCGACACGCTGGTGACCGGGGTCGCGTTCGGCCTGATCGGCCTCGAACTGCACCACGTCTTCGGTACGGCGGACGGGCGCGAAGCGCAGATTCTGGGCTGGAGCGCCGCGATCATCGGGGTCGTCGTGGTCGTACGGCTGCTGTGGCTGCTGCCCGCGACCTGGCTCGCCAAGCGACTGCACAGGCTGCGGGACTACGACGAGGAGATCCCCGTGAGCTGGCGGGAGACCGTCATCATGTGGTGGTCGGGGATGCGGGGCGTGGCATCGGTCGCGCTGGCGCTCGCCATTCCGCTGAAGACGGACAGCGGGGCGCCCTTTCCGGCCCGGGACGAGATCATCTTCATCGCGTTCGCGGTCGTCCTGGCGACGCTTGTACTCCAGGGCTTGACTCTGCCGCGGCTGGTGCGGCGACTCGGCGTGCGCGCGGACACGGACGCGGAACGCGAACTGGAACGGAAACTCGCGATCCGCGCGGCGAAGGCGGCGAAGCACCGGCTCAGGGAGATCGAGGCGGTGGAGGATCTGCCGGAGGACATCAGCGAGCGGCTGCTGCGCGGGGCGTACGACATGGGGGCGAGGATCAGCCCGGACATCGTCGACGACGAGCGGCGGGAGTGGTTCGCGAAGCGGGCGGACCGGCTCAGGACGATGCAGCGAATCCAGCGGGAGATGCTGTCGGCGGCCCGCCACGAGGTCCTGTCGGCCCGCAACGAGCCGGGCGCGGACCCGGAGGTGGTGGACAGGGTGCTGCGGCACCTGGACGTACGCAGCTTGCGGTGAGGGGGTGTTGGGGGGGAGTGGCGCAGCACACACATATCCACGTCCGGATTACCGGTACATTAGTACCGTAAGTTAACGGTACACCTGTACGGATAGTTGGCGCGAGTGACGATGCACAAGGGGACCGATGGACGCCTCGCGCGCGGCGACGCCCGCAAGGCGCTGCTGCTCGACGCCGCCGTACGCATCGTCGGCGAACAGGGCGTGGGTGCGCTCACGCACCGCGCGGTCGCCACCGCCGCCGCCGTGTCGCTCGCCTCCGTCACCTATCACTACCCGTCGATCGACGAACTCCGCCGCGCGACCTTCGAGCACGCCGGCTCACGGATCGGGTTGGAGTTCGTCGGTCTCATCGCCCACACCGCCGCGGAACCCGACGCTCTCCCGGACCTCTGCGGCGACTTCACCGCGCATCTCGTCACCGAGCGGCGGACGGACACGATCGCCGTTTTCGAGATGATCCTCGCGGCGGGCCACGATCCGGAACTCGGTCCGGTCAAAGGGCTGCTCGAGCAACGGCTCGCCCAACTCCTGACGCCCTATGTCGGTTCAGAAGCGGCCGCGTTCACCGTTACCGCCGCGATGCAGGGACTCGTACTCACCGCTCTCGCGCTCGACCGGGCGCGTGATCCGGACCGGCTGCGCGACGCGGTGAGCGATCTCATCCGCCGCTACCGCGCCATCCCCTGACCTCGGGTGCCCGCACCCCGCGCATCGTCCCATCCACCGCAGGAGAATCTTCATGGACCCGTTCCTCACCGCCATCAGCGGCCTTGCCTGGACGATCGTCTACATAGACGCGATCCGGATCGGGTTCCGCCAGAAGACCTACGCGATGCCGATGGCCGCACTGGGCCTCAACTTCGCGTGGGAGTCGGTCTACGCGGTGCGCAGCCTGACGGAGGCCGTGTCGCTGCAGGGCTTGGTCAATCTCGTCTGGGCACTGGCAGACATCGCCATCGTGTACACCTTCTTCGCCTTCGGCCGCGCCGAGTTCCCGCGCTTTGTGACACGGACGATGTTCACCGTCTGGGGCGTTCTGCTCTTCGGCGCCTCCTACGCGGTGCAGTGGCTGTTCCTGGCGGAGTTCGGCGACAACGCCGCCCGCTACTCGGCCTTCCTGCAGAACCTGCTGATGTCGGGCCTGTTCATCGCGATGTTCGTCGCGCGGAGGGGCCTTCGCGGGCAGACCCTCACGATTGCCATCGCGAAATGGCTCGGCACCCTGGCCCCAACCATCCTGATCGGCGTGCTCGACAACTCACCGTTCATTCTGGGTATCGGCATCCTGTGCAGCGTGCTCGACCTCGTCTACATCGGCCTCGCGGTATGGGCGAAGGCGCACCCGGACGCGCTTGCCGCGGCCGATACGCCCACCCTGGCACCCCCGGCCGAGACGGCGGCGCGGTCCGCATGAGCCGCCCTCGCTCGACCATCGCGTAGACGGGCCGCTTGGCTCACAGGGGGGAGGGCGTCGCCCCCGGCGAGCGGGCGTCCGCCGGGAGCGGGGGCTGTCGGTGGCCGTGGCCGGGTGTCAGCCCCTGCCCGTGCGGGGCTGGGAACCGTCCTCGTGCCTCTCCCCGTCCGGGGACGGCAGGTGCGCGTCCGGAGTCGGCCCAATGGCCCTCGGCCATGCGCCGTTCGGGGGCAGCGCGGCCGGTGACGTCGCCACCCGTGGCAGCGCGTACGGGTGCTTCTCGTACAGCCAGGCGATCATCTGCTCTCGCACCACGCACCGGGCCGTCCAGATGTCGTCCGCGTCCTTCGCCGTCACCACCGCGCGCACCTGCACGGTGTTCGGCGTGGTGTCCGTGACCGCCAGGCTCCAGTCGCGGCCGTCCCACGCCGCGCACTCCCGCAGGATGTCCCGGAGCTTCTCGCGCATCAGGCCCACCGGCGCCGAGTGGTCCAGGTGGAAGAAGACCGTCCCGGTCATCTGCGCTCCGCCGCGCGACCAGTTCTCGAAGGGCTTGCTGGTGAAGTACGACACGGGCATCGTGATGCGCCGCTCGTCCCACGTCCGCACCGCGAGGAACGTCAGCGTGACCTCCTCGACCGTGCCCCACTCCCCGTCCACCACCACCGTGTCACCGATCCGCACCATGTCGCCGAACGCGATCTGGAAGCCCGCGAAGAGATTCCCGAGCGTGGACTGTGCCGCGACACCCGCGACGATGCCGATGACGCCCGCGGAGGCCAGCATCGACGCGCCGACCTTCTCCATGCCCGGGAAGGTCAGCAGCATCGCGGCCACCGCCACCACCACGACCACCGCCGTCACGATCCGCATGATCAGCGTGACCTGCGTGCGCACCCGCCGTACCCGGGCCGGATCGCGGGTCGAGGACGCGTAACGGGCGTACGACGACTCCACCGCGGCCGAGACGATCCGCACCACCAGCCAGGCTCCCGCGCTGATCAGTACCAGCGACAGCACCTGGCCGATGGCCGCCTCGTGGTCATTGAGCGGCTGCCACTGTGTCTCACGGTAGGTCCCTCTCAGCAGCGCGGTGAGCAGGACGACCTGGAACGGCAGCCGGCAGCGCCGCAGGAGCCCCCACAGTGGGGTCTCGGGGTGACGGCCGTCGACCCGGCGCAGGAGCAGGTCGAGGCCCCAGCCGAGCAGCAGCGTGAGTACGAGAGAGCCACCGACCACGGTCAGTGGGCGCAGTACGTTCTCCATAATCTCCGACGCTAACGGGAACTGGCAGGATGGCCGAATGAACATCATGCTTTTCCATTCGGTCTACGGTCTGCGTCCGGCAGTGCACGCGGCAGCCGACCGGCTGCGCGTCGCCGGGCACCAGGTTCGCGTGCCCGACCTCTTCGACGGGCAAACCGTCGAGACCGTGGAGGAAGGCAGAGAACTCAAGGACAAGATCGGCAAGGAGGAGCTGCTGCGCCGGGCGATCCTCGCCGCCGCGCCCTACTCCGAGCAGGGTCTGGTGTACGCGGGCTTCTCGCTCGGCGGTTCGATCGCGCAGAACCTCGCGCTGGGAGACAGGAAGGCGCGCGGACTGCTGCTCATGCACGGCACGTCCGACATCGCGGAGGGTGCGAGCGCGGACGACCTGCCCGTACAGCTGCATGTCGCGGACCCGGACCCCTTCGAGCCGCACGACTGGCTGAACGCCTGGTATCTGCAGATGCAGCGGGCCGGCGCGGATGTGGAGATCTACCGCTACCCGGGCGCCGGGCATCTGTACACCGACCCCGATCTGCCCGACTACGACGAGGCGGCAGCGGAGCAGACGTGGCGGACCGCGCTGGGCTTCCTCGAAACGCTGTAGCTGGGGCCGACGGGCCAACAGCCTCGCGCGGCACGCGTTTTCGCGTCGGTCCGCGCGAGGCCCACGGGCCTTGACGATGCTCCGGCCCAGCGTCAGCGAACCGGCCGGCTCACCCGCTCGACGCGCTGCGTACCGGACAGGGTCCGGTAGGAGCGGGCCCACTTCGTGGTCGCGTCCTGCTTGGTCCTGTCGGACAGGACGTAGTAGTCCATCTGCGAGCGCTCGGCGGTGACGTCGAGGACGCCGTAGCCGTGGTTGTCCATGTCCAGCCACTTCACATGGCGGTTGGCTGCCTTGACGGCCGCGGAGGCGACCAGCGAGACCGTGCCCGGCGCGACACGGAGTATGTCGTCCAGGTTGTCGGAGGTCACCGACGTCACCACGAACTCGGTCGCGGCGGACTGCGACAGCGGGTACGTCGCCGCCTTGACGGGCACGTCGTTCGCCCAGGCCATGTGGATGTCGCCGGTGAGGAAGACGGTGTTCTTGATCCCGCGGTCCGTCAGATGCTTCAGCAGCTCCTTGCGGTCGTCCGTGTAGCCGTCCCACTGGTCGACATTGACCGCGAGGCCCTCCTTGGGCAGCCCCAGCAACTCCGCGATCGGCTCCAGCAGATGGGCCGGTAGGGAGCCGAACGCGACCGGCGAGATCATCACCGAGGTGCCGACCAGCTTCCACGCGGCGTCCGAACCGGCAAGCCCGGCCTTCAGCCAGTCCAGCTGCGCGCGGCCGGTGATCGTACGCTCCGGGTCGTCCACACCGCCGTTGCCGACAGTCGACTGCTGCGAGCGGAAGGACCGCAGGTCCAGCAGGTGCAGATCGGCGAGCTTGCCGAAGCGCAGCCGGCGGTAGACGGTGCCCTCGGTCGACGCGCGTACGGGCATCCACTCGAAATAGGCCTGCCGCGCGGCCGCGGCGCGCGCGGCCCACTCGCCCTCGGCGCCCGGCGTGTGGTTCTCCGCGCCGCCCGACCAGGTGTCGTTCGCGAACTCGTGGTCGTCCCAGATCGCGATCACCGGGTGCGCGGCGTGCAGCGCCTGCAGATCGGCGTCCGTCTTGTACGTGGCGTGGCGGGTGCGGTAGTCCGCGAGCGTGGTGATCTCGTGCTTCGGCGAGTGCTGGCGTATGACGTACGGCTCGGACGGGAAGCCGCCGGTCACGTACTCGTAGATGTAGTCGCCGAGGTGGAGGATCGCGTCCAGGTCGGCGCGGGCGGCCAGATGCCGGTACGCGGAGAAGTAGCCCGCTTCCCAGTTGGCGCAGGAGACCACGCCGAAGCGGACACCGGGCGTTGCGGCATCGGTGGCCGGGGTGGTGCGGGTGTGGCCGACGGGCGAGACGCTCGTGCCGACGGTGAAGCGGAAGTAATAGGCGGTCGCCTGTCGCAGGCCCCTTACGTCCACCTTGACGGTGTGATCGGACGTGGCCTTTGACATCGTGGCACCGCGGGCGACGACCCGGGTGAAGGCCTTGTCCTCGGCCACCTCCCAACTCACCGGGGTGTCAGGGCCCTTGCCCGAGCCCGGCACGGCCTCGGAGGTGGGGGTGATACGTGTCCACAGCAGTACACCGTCGGGCAGCGGGTCGCCGGAGGCTATTCCGTGGAGGAAGGCCGGGGCCTCCTGGGCGGAGGCCGTGGTGGCGGAGGCGGCGACCGCGATGGCGGGCGCGGCGACGACAGCGGTGGCGGCAGCGGCCTTGACGACCGTGCGGCGGCTGGGAGTTGAGGAGAGTCGACTGGTCACGGCCGATCAGGCTACTGACCGGTAAGCCGAATGGGCGGGCGAACAGGGAAAGTTCGCCCGCCCACCGGAAAGGGTCAACCAGCGCGTTCCCTCCCGGTCGGACGGGAACTCGGACGCAACCAGCCGTAATCGGGTGGAATCAGCCTTTGATGGCCTCAGTCCTTGACGGCCTCAGTCCTTGATGGCCTCAGCCTTTGATGGCCTTGTCGATCGCGGCGTTGAACTGCTCCACCGTCATGGGCGGGTTCTCGGTGCCGTCCGTGGTGACCTTCTTACCGTCCATCCTGAGCGTCGGCGTTCCGGTCACCCCGCTGCCGTCGAAGGCCGCGGACATCTTCATGGCCCAGGCGTCGAAGGTGCCGTCCTCGACGTTCTTCTTGAACTCGGCGTTGTTCTTGAGGGCGGTCACCGAGCCGGCAACCTCCAGCAGGTACGAGTCCTTGGCGAACTTGTCGTCGGTCTCCTGGGGGTGGTACTTCGCCGAGTAGAGGGCGGCCTTGTACTCCATGAAGGCCTCGGGGCTGACATTGAGGGCCGCCCCCAGCGCGGACAGCGCGTTCTTCGAGCCCTCGCCCTGGTCGGAGTTGTCGATGAAGGTCGCGCCCACGTACTTGATCTTGTACTTGCCGGCGTCGACGTCCTTCTTCACCGTCGCGCCGACCGACTGCTCGAAGGACGCACAGATCGGGCAGCGCGAGTCCTCGTACAGCTCCAGCGTCTTCTTCGCGGTCGACTTGCCTATGACGACGGTCGTGCCGTTCTCGCCCGCGGTGTTCTTCGGCGCGGCGACGTTCTTCCCGCCCTTCACCGACTCCCAGTGGCTCGGCTTGTTGGCCTGCATCACGGCGTACCCGATGCCTCCCGCGATCGCGAGGACCACGACCGTCGAGCCTATGACGATGAGCTGACGGCGGGTCTTGTCCTTCTTGGCCTGGCGCTCACGCTCCTGGCGCAGCCGCTCGCGGGCCGCCGCCTTGTTGACCTTGCTGTTGCGTGCACTCATGCTGATTCACTCCGTGTGATGCCGTATCGAGAGATACGGAAAAGATCGAGGGATTGCCGAAAAGGGGACTGCGGGCTCAGGCGAAGACTGCGGCCGAGCGCGGCGGTCCCCGCCGTCCGACGGAGTGCACCAGCAGGCGGGTGCGGGAGATGCCGGGCCGGCGCGGCGCGGGACGCGCCGCGCGCCGTACGGCCCGGCGCACCGTCCCCGCCGCGGCAACCGCCAGCAGCAGCGGCCGGAACGCGAAGGCGCCCACCGCCCGCACAAGACCGGACAGCGCGGACTCGCCGCGCCGTAGCCAGAGCGCGGCCAGCAGCCCGACCGACACATGGGCGGCGAGCAGCAGCCACGGCAGGGCAGGGTCGGTGGACTGGAGCAGGGCGGCCGCGCCACGGTCGGCGACGGCCACGCCGGGCAGCTGTGCACCGACGCTGCCGCCGCACAGCACATCGAGGCCGACCGCGCGCAGCGAACCGGCGACCGGGCCGCCGCCGGGGCCGTAACAGACGTCCTGACCGGTGGTGAAGACGGTGTCCGCGGCCAGTTCCAGTGGGACGAGCAGACTCGCGATCCGCCAATAGCCGCGCTCCCGGCCCGACAGGGCGTACGCGACGGCGAAGACGCCCGCCGAAAGGCCCGCGACGGTGGTCAGCGGCAGCGGGGCCTGGGAGAGCAGCACATGGGAGGCGGCGGACAGCGTCACGACCAGTGCCATGAAAATCGCTGCCCGCAGCACCCTGAGCTGCTTTCCTGATATGTCCATCACCCGCGAGTCTCCCATGAGGCCAGGTAAGCGTCCCCTAAGGATCCGGCCCCACGCGGCGGAGCCGCAGATCGATACTCAGAGACCCGGGATCCGGCCGTTGCGGAACAGGTCGACGAAGATCTGGTGGTCCGCCCGCGCCCGCGCGCCGTAGCTGTGTGCGAACTCCACCAGCAGCTCGCCGAACCCGTCCTCGTCGGCCGCGATCGCCGCGTCGATGGCCCGCTCCGTCGAGAACGGCACCAGCGAGTGGCCGCTCTCCTCGTCCGCCGCGCTGTGCATCGTGGCCGTCGCTCTGCCCAGGTCGGCGACGACCTCCGCGATCTCCTCCGGCTCGTCGATGTCGCTCCAGTCCAGATCCACCGCGTACGGCGACACCTCGGCGACCAGCTGACCTGAGCCGTCCAGCTCGGTCCAGCCCAGCCACGGGTCGGCGTGGTCCTGGAGCGCGCGCTGCGAGATCACCGTGCGGTGGCCCTCGTGCTGGAAGTACCCCCGTACGGAGGCGTCGTCGATGTGCCGGGAGACCGCGGGGGTCTGCGCCTGCTTCATATAGATCACGACGTCGTTCTCGAGGGCGTCGCTGTTGCCTTCGAGCAGGATGTTGTACGAGGGCAGGCCGGCGGAGCCGATGCCGATACCGCGGCGGCCCACGACGTCCTTGACGCGGTACGAGTCGGGCCGGGTCAGGCTGGACTCGGGCAGCGTCTCCAGATAGCCGTCGAAGGCCGCGAGCACCTTGTAGCGGGTGGCCGCGTCCAGCTCGATCGAGCCGCCGCCGGGTGCGAACCGGCGCTCGAAGTCGCGGATCTCGGTCATCGAGTCGAGCAACGAGAAGCGGGTCAGGGAGCGGGCGTCGCGCAGCACGTCCAGCAGCGGGCCCTCGGCGGTGTCCAGCGTGAAGGGCGGCACCTCGTCGTTCTTCGCGCCGGCGGCCAGGGCGTGGACGCGCTCGCGGTAGGCGGCGGCGTAGATCCGCACCAGCTCGGTGATCTGCTCGTCGCTGAGCGCCTTGGTGTAGCCGATCAGCGCCAGCGATGCGGCCAGCCGCTTGAGGTCCCAGGTGAAGGGGCCGACGTACGCCTCGTCGAAGTCGTTGACGTTGAAGATCAGGCGGCCGTTGGCGTCCATGTACGTGCCGAAGTTCTCGGCGTGCAGATCCCCGTGGATCCACACCCGGCCGGTGCGCTCGTCGAGGTACGGGCCGCCGTGCCGCTCCCGCTCCAGGTCGTTGTAGAACAGGGAGGCGGTGCCCCGGTAGAACGCGAACGCCGAGGCGGCCATTTTCCGGAACTTGACCCGGAACGCGGCGGGGTCGGCGGCCAGCAGCTGGCCGAAGGCGGTGTCGAAGACGGCGAGGATCTCCTCGCCGCGCTCTTCAGCTGTGGCCTCGGCGGATCGCGGTACCGACATCGCTGGGTGCCTCCTGGTGCATGACAAAGGGGACGGGGGATTCCGTCCCCTCCAACGCACGAAGGTACTCGGGAGTGCCCGCCGGCTGTCAGTGCCAAGACGTAGACTTCCAGGCTGTCCACCCAGACTGCACGCAGCACCGGGGGACCGGGGGTTGTCCCCCGAAAAGTCCACTATTCATCGTTCTCCGGAGGCCTGAAGCCGTGACCAAGCCGCCTTTCACGCACCTTCACGTCCACACGCAGTACTCCATGCTGGACGGTGCCGCGCGGCTCAAGGACATGTTCAGCGCCTGCAACGAAATGGGCATGACGCACATCGCCATGACCGACCATGGCAACCTCCATGGCGCGTACGACTTCTTCCATCAGGCCAAGAAGGCCGGTGTCACGCCGATCATCGGCATCGAGGCGTATGTCGCTCCGGAGTCCCGGCGGAACAAGCGGAAGATCAAGTGGGGCCAGCCGCACCAGAAGCGGGACGACATCTCCGGTTCGGGTGGTTACACCCACAAGACGATCTGGGCGGCCAACAAGACCGGTCTGCACAACCTCTTCCGGCTCTCCTCCGACGCGTACGCCGAGGGCTGGTTGCAGAAGTGGCCGCGGATGGACAAGGAGACCATCGCCCAGTGGTCGGAGGGGCTCATCGCCTCCACCGGCTGCCCCTCGGGCGAACTCCAGACCCGGCTGCGTCTCGGCCAGTTCGACGAGGCCCTCAAGGCCGCCTCCGAGTACCAGGACATCTTCGGCAAGGACAAGTACTTCCTGGAGCTGATGGACCACGGCATCGAGATCGAGCGCCGGGTCCGTGACGGCCTGCTGGAGATCGGCAAGAAGCTCGGCATCCCGCCGCTCGTCACCAACGACTCGCACTACACCTACGCCCACGAGGCCGGCGCGCACGACGCCCTGCTGTGCATCCAGACCGGCAAGAACCTCTCGGACCCGGACCGCTTCCGCTTCGACGGCACCGGCTACTACCTGAAGTCCACGGACGAGATGTACGCGGTGGACGCCTCGGACGCCTGGCAGGAGGGCTGCGCCAACACTGTGCTCGTCGCGCAGCAGATCGACACCGAGGGCTGGTTCGAAGAGCGCAACCTGATGCCGAAGTTCGAGGTGCCCGAGGGCTACACCGAGGTGACCTGGTTCCGCGAGGAGACCATGCGCGGCATGGCCCGGCGCTACCCGGGCGGCATCCCGGACGACCGGCTCAAGCAGGTCGAGTACGAGATGGGCATCATCATCGACATGGGCTTCCCGGGGTACTTCCTCGTGGTGGCCGACTTCATCATGTGGGCCAAGAACAACGGAATCGCGGTGGGCCCCGGCCGAGGCTCCGCGGCCGGCTCGATCGTCGCGTACGCAATGGGCATCACCGACCTCGACCCGATCGAGCACGGACTGATCTTCGAGCGCTTCCTCAACCCCGAGCGCATCTCCATGCCCGATGTCGACATCGACTTCGACGAGCGCCGGCGCGGTGAGGTGATCAGGTACGTCACCGAGAAGTACGGCGCCGACAAGGTCGCCATGATCGGCACGTACGGCAAGATCAAGGCGAAGAACGCCATCAAGGACTCCGCGCGGGTACTCGGCTACCCGTACGCGATGGGCGACCGACTCACCAAGGCGATGCCCGCCGACGTCCTCGGCAAGGGCATCGACCTCAACGGCATCACCGACCCGAAGCACCCCCGCTACAGCGAGGCGGGCGAGATCCGGGGGATGTACGAGAACGAGCCGGACGTGAAGAAGGTCATCGACACCGCCAAGGGCGTCGAGGGACTGGTCCGGCAGATGGGTGTGCACGCCGCCGGCGTGATCATGTCCAGCGAGACCATCACCGACCATGTGCCGGTGTGGGTCAGGCACACCGACGGCGTCACCATCACCCAGTGGGACTACCCGAGCTGTGAGTCGCTCGGCCTGCTGAAGATGGACTTCCTGGGCCTGCGAAATCTCACCATCATGGACGACGCCGTCAAGATGGTGAAGGCGAACAAGGGCGTCGAGCTGGACCTGCTCGCTCTTCCGCTGGACGACCCCACGACGTACGAACTGCTCTGCCGCGGTGACACGCTCGGCGTCTTCCAGTTCGACGGCGGCCCGATGCGTTCGCTGCTGCGGCTGATGAAGCCCGACAACTTCGAGGACATTTCCGCTGTTTCGGCCCTGTACCGGCCGGGACCGATGGGCATGAACTCCCACACGAACTACGCGCTGCGCAAGAACGGGCAGCAGGAGATCACGCCGATCCACCCGGAGCTGGAGGAGCCGCTCAAGGAGGTCCTCGGCCTCACCTACGGCCTGATCGTCTATCAGGAGCAGGTGCAGAAGGCCGCCCAGATCATCGCGGGGTACTCACTCGGCGAGGCCGACATCCTCCGCCGAGTGATGGGCAAGAAGAAGGCCGACGAGCTGGCGAAGAACTTCGTCCTCTTCCAGGCCGGCGCCAAGAAGAACGGCTTCAGCGACCAGGCCATCCAGGCCCTGTGGGACGTGCTGGTCCCCTTCGCCGGATACGCGTTCAACAAGGCGCACTCCTCCGCGTACGGTCTGGTCACCTACTGGACCGCGTATCTCAAGGCGAACTACCCGGCCGAGTACATGGCCGCGCTGCTGACGTCCGTGAAGGACGACAAGGACAAGTCCGCGGTCTATCTGAACGAGTGCCGCCGCATGGGCATCAAGGTGCTGCCGCCCAATGTCAACGAGTCGCAGTCGAACTTCGCCGCGCAGGGCGACGATGTGATCCTCTTCGGCCTCTCCGCCGTGCGGAACGTCGGCACGAACGTCGTGGACTCGATCATCCGCTGCCGCAAGTCCAAGGGGAAGTACAGCTCCTTCCCCGACTTCCTCGACAAGGTCGAGGCCGTCGTCTGCAACAAGCGGACCGTCGAATCGCTCATCAAGGCCGGCGCCTTCGACGAGATGGGCCACACCCGCAAGGGCCTGGTCGCGCACCACGAGCCGATGATCGACAACGTGGTGGCGGTCAAGCGCAAGGAGGCCGAGGGACAGTTCGACCTGTTCGGCGGGATGGGCGACGAGGGGAGCGACGAGCCGGGCTTCGGGCTCGACGTCGAGTTCTCCGACATCGAGTGGGACAAGTCGTATCTGCTCGCGCAGGAGCGCGAGATGCTCGGCCTCTACGTGTCCGACCACCCGCTCTTCGGCATCGAGCATGTCCTGAGCGACAAGACGGATGCCGCGATCTCCCAGCTCACCGGCGGTGAGCACGCCGACGGCGCGGTCGTCACCATCGGCGGAATCATTTCCGGCCTGCAGCGCAAGATGACCAAGCAGGGCAACGCCTGGGCGATCGCGACGGTCGAGGACCTGGCGGGCTCCATCGAATGCATGTTCTTCCCGGCGACCTATCAGCTGGTGTCGACGCAGCTCGTCGAGGACACCGTGGTCTTCGTCAAGGGACGGCTCGACAAGCGCGAGGACATCCCGCGGCTGGTCGCCATGGAGCTGATGGTCCCGGACCTCTCGTCGGCCGGCACGAACGCCCCGGTGGTCGTCACCATCCCGACGGTGAAGGTGACGCCGCCGATGATCAACAGGCTCGGTGAGATCCTCAGCCACCACAAGGGCAACACCGAGGTACGGATCAGGCTCCAGGGCCCCCGCAAGACCACGGTGCTCCGTCTCGACCGGCATCGCGTGCAGCCGGACCCGGCGCTCTTCGGTGATCTGAAGGTGCTGCTCGGCCCGTCCTGCCTGGCCGGCTAGCGCGCCGATACGCACATAGACGCCTCAAGGGGCATGCCTGATCGTCACGGGCGCGCCCCTTTCGTCTTTGCGGCTCGTCTCTTTACGGCGCGATTTACGGCGCGATCAGTTGTGGCCGAAGCGCCGCTGGTGCTTACGGGCAACGTCCGCGGGGCTGCCCTGAGCCTGGGACTGGGGCTGCGCCTGGGACTCATATGCGGTCGACTTGGCCTGCTCACTGCCGCGCTCCGCGGCAGACGAGCGGTCCGGTTTGTCACCCTGCTTGCGATTCTTGTTCTTGGCCATGGTGATGCCTCCTGTGGGGATTCTCGGGGCCAGGGCCGCTGTCAGAGTCACATACGCAATGAAGCGCCGCATTTTGGATCATTGCGGTGTGTAAAGGGCGCTTGTCGTCCCTCGGACCAGGGTTCCGCCACGCCGGTGATCGAGTTCCGGCCGTTAACCCTCCCGTGGTCGGGCAGACTCGAAGGAAACCCGGAACAATCCCCGATCCGGACCCTTCCCGATCCCGAAGTTCCCGAAAGAGGGTGGAACGCGTGGACCGCTGCGTTGTCCTGGTGGACGCCGGATATCTGCTGGGCGCCGCCGCGAGTCTTCTCGCCGGCGAACCGGCGCGTTCCCGCATCACCGTCGACCACGCCGCCCTCATCCAAGGCCTGCGCGAGCTCGCCGAGGCCGATACGGATCGCCCGCTGCTGCGTATCTACTGGTTCGACGGCGCCCCCGACCGCGTACCGCAGCCCGAACACCGGCGGCTGCGCGTCATGCCGCGGGTGACGGTCCGGCTGGGCGCACTGACCCGCAGCGACGGCCGCTGGGCGCAGAAGGGCGTCGATGCGGCTATGCACGCCGAGCTCACCGAGCTGGCCAGAAATCGTGCTTGCTCCGACGTGGTGCTGGTGACCGGCGACGGAGATCTGCTCCCCGGTCTGATGTCCGCCAAGGAGCACGGCGTCGCCGTCCACCTCTGGGCCGTGCAGGCCGCCGACGGCGACTACAACCAGTCCGAGGACCTGGTGGCCGAGGCGGACGAGCGACGGGTGCTCGACCGGGCCTGGATCACCCGGGCCGTACGGGCCAAGGAACTCACCGGCATCTGTGCCCCGCAGCCCGCGCCCCGTCCCGAGATCGCCGCGATCCTCTCCGCGCCGCTGCCCGAGTCGGCGCTCGCCGCCTCGCAGGAGCGCGCCGCCGAAGCCGTACGGAACGGCTCGCAGCCTGCCCCCACCGAGAACGGCGCCGAGCCGGTCCCGGCCCCCGCCGCGTCCAAGGGCGTTCCCACCCCCAAGGACCTGGCGGGTCTGCGCGCCCCCGGCCAGCACCCCGCGCCGCATCCCACGAGCGCCACCCTGCGCTGGTCCTCCGACAAGGGCTGGGTCGAGCGGGCCGGCGGGGGGGCGCTCGGCGAGCCGCCCGAGACCGCGTCCCTGCCGACGCTCGCCCAACTCACCAGTGCCGAGCAGCGCTGGGCCGATCGCGAGGAGGACATCACCACGGTCGGTGGCGATCCCTTCGAGGTCGGCCAGGTCTTCGCCCGGCGCTGGATGGAACGGCTGCCGGACGCGAGCCATGTGCAGAAGCTGTCCACCATGTACCCGCGGATCCCGCACCGCATCGACGGCGAACTGCTGCGGTACGCCGCGCGCTTCGGGCTCCTCGCGCACAAGGACGACCAGATCGACGAGCACGACCGCTATGCGATCCGGGCCGGATTCTGGCGCGAGATCGACGTACGGGCGGCCGCGGAACACGCCCCCGCGGGGGAGTAGCCCGGCCGACCCCTTAGGCTCGTCCCTTGTGAGTACGGTGTGCGTGGTGCGGGAGCTGGTCAAGACGTACCCGGCCGCGCGCGGTCGCGGAGGCACCCCCGGGACGCCCGAAGTGCGTGCCACTGACGGGATTTCCCTGGTGGTGCGGCGCGGCGAGATCTTCGGCCTGCTCGGGCCCAATGGCGCCGGCAAGTCCACCCTCGTACGACAGCTCACCGGGCTGATGCGCCCGGACGCCGGCGGCGTCGAGGTGCTGGGCCACGATCTCGTACGCCACCCGGAGCGGGCCGCCCGGCTCATCGGCTACCTCGGGCAGGAGTCCACCGCGCTCGACGAGCTGACCGTCGCGCTCGCCGCCGAGACGACCGGGCGGCTGCGCGGACTTTCCCTACGGGACGCGCGGGCCGAGCGGGACGCCGTACTGGAGGAGCTCGGGCTGACCGGGCTCGCCGCGCGCCCCCTGAAGAAACTCTCCGGCGGACAGCGGCGGCTGGCCTGCTTCGCGGCGACGCTCGTCGGCGAGCGGTCGGTGCTGGTACTGGACGAGCCGACCACCGGCATGGACCCCGTCGCGCGGCGCGCGGTGTGGGCCGCGGTCGACCGGCGGCGGGCGGAGAACGGGGCGACCGTCATCCTTGTTACCCACAACGTCATCGAGGCGGAGACCGTCCTCGACCGGGTTGCCGTGCTGGAACGGGGCCGCGTCATCGCCTGCGACACCCCGGCCGGGCTCAAGGAACGGGTCGCCGGCGAGGTGCGGGTCGAGCTGGTGTGGCGGGAGCGGGCGCCGCTGGACGTGCCCGAGGTCAACGCGCTGCGCGGGTCCGCGCAGGAGCACGGGCGCCGTTGGGTGCTCAGGCTCGCGCCCGACGAGGCGCGGGCGGCGGTCGCGGCGGTGACGGGCGGCGCGGCGTTTGCGGCGCTCGACGACTTCACGCTGGCCACGCCGAGCCTGGAGGACGTGTATTTGGCGCTCGGCGGGAACGCGACAAAGGGGCTGGTCAAGGCGTGAGTATCGTGCCCGCGGAGGCGGTGGCCGAACAGATCAGGGTGGCCGGCGGGGCAGCGGTGGTGGATGCCGCGCCGCTTGCGCCACGGGCACGGCTGCTGCCCGCGCTCGCCGCCGTGTACCGCGCGCAGCTGTCGCGGGCGCGGGTCGCCCGGATCCCGCTGCTCTTCGTGGCGACCTTCCAGTCGGTCGGGATCATGGTCCTGATGCGGGGGGTCGTCGATGGGGGTGCGGAGGCGCGGGCGGTCGTCGCCGGGGCGAGCGTCCTCGTCGTCGCCTTCGTCGCGCTCAATCTCCTCGCGCAGTATTTCGGGCAGCTGCGGGCCGGCGGCGGGCTCGACCACTACGCCACGCTGCCGGTGCCGCCGGCCGCGGTGGTGCTCGGTGCGGCCGGTGCGTACGCGTCCTTCACCGTGCCCGGCACGGTCGTCACCGCCGTCGTCGGCAGCGTCCTTTTCCAGCTGCCGCTGACGCATCTATGGGTGCTCGCCGCGGTCATCCCACTGTCCGGCGCCGCCCTCGCCGGTCTTGGCGCGGCGCTGGGGCTGCTCGCGCCGCGCCAGGAACTGGCCACGCTGCTCGGGCAGTTGGGTATGTCCGCGGCGCTGCTGCTCGGTGTGCTGCCGGCCGACAGGCTGCCCGGGCCGGTCTCGTACGCCCGCGATCTGCTGCCCTCCACGTACGGCGTCGAAGCCTTTGCGCGGACCTTCGACGCGCGTCCGGACTGGGCGGTCGTCGGGCTGGACCTCGCGGTCTGCGCTTTGGTGGGTGTCGTCTCGCTGACGGTTGCGACATGGGCGTACCGGCGGGCGGCAGTCCGGTGAGGCACCGTCCGGACATGCCTGGCACGATGGCGGGGTGACCGCACCTCTGACTCCGCCTCACCAGCCTTCGCCGAACAACGACCCGTGGCATTCGCCGCCGACCGGGACCGGACCCTTGTACGCCCAGGGGGCTCAGGATGACCCGGACCTGAAGACGGACCTGCGGGACGCGGCCGTGGTGCTGGTGGCCGTGACGATTCTGGGCGTGGCGCTGGGGCTGCTGTGGCTGTGGCTGGCGCCGCGGGTGCCACTGGTCTCGAACGACAAGGCGGTCTTCCTCAAGGACACGGAGGGCGAGGAGGCGGTGGGCGCGGACGGAACGTTCGTGCTGCTGGCACTCGCCTTCGGCGCGGTGAGCGCGGCTGCGGTCTTCTGGATCCGCAGGCGCGGCGGGATCGCGCTGGTGGTGGCGCTGGCGCTGGGCGGCCTGCTGGGATCGCTGCTGGCGTGGGGGATCGGGGTGTGGTTCGGCCCGACGCATGATGTGGTCGCTCATGCGAGGGAGGTCGGCCAGGGGGTGACCTTCGACGCGTACCTGGAACTGAGGGCGAAGGGGGCGGTGCTGGCGTGGCCGGTGGCGGCGATGGTGGTTCACCTGGCGCTGACGGCGCTGTTCGGCCCACGGGATCCGGAGCCGGAGCCGGAGTGGGGCGCGGGGTACGGGGCGCCGGGGGCGGAGCGGCCGCCGGGGCCGGGGGAGGCCTGAGGCCTGCGGGCGGGCCTGTTCCCCTACCCGCCCTTTCCCGTAACTGGGGGCGGAGTCCCGGGATCATGCTGTGCGGCGGCCGTGGTTGGCACGGTGCTTGCGGATGCGCCACTTCCGTTTGCGGGTGCGTTTGGACATGTCCTGTCCTCTCCCCGTCGGACCGTCGGAGCGTTCCTACGGTCGTAGCCGAGGACGGACGTGCCGTCGAGACCTAGGCGCGGCCGATCGGAGCCAGCACCGCGGAGGTGAGCGTGGCCAGATCCGACGGGGAGAGTTCGACCTCCAGGCCGCGGCGGCCCGCCGAGACGCAGATCGTGGGGTGCAGGGACGCGGACGCGTCCAGGACCGTGCGCAGGGGTTTGCGCTGGCCCAGCGGGGAGATGCCGCCGCGGACGTAGCCCGTCGTGCGTTCCGCCGCAGCCGGGTCGGCCATCGTGGCGCGTTTGGCGCCGACCGCCGCGGCCAGCGCCTTGAGGTCCAGCTGGCCCGCCACCGGGACGATCGCCACCGTCAGTTCGCCGTCGACGTTCGCGACGAGGGTCTTGAAGACCCGGTCGGGACAGACCCCGAGGGCCTGTGCCGCCTCCTCGCCGTACGAGGGCGACGCGGGGTCGTGGTCGTACGCGTGGACCGTGAAGGCCGTGCCCGCCGCGGTCAGGGCGACCGTCGCGGGCGTGCCACCCGGCTTCTTGGGCTTCTTCGGCACCGCAGGAAACTCCCGTCAGTTGGGGCTCGTCGGCGCCCGGGTCAGATCTACCGCGGGCAGCGAAGGCAGGTGGCGGATCACCGCGGTCTCCGAGCGCAGCAGGGTGAGTTCCTCACGCAGCCGGGTCGCCGTGTCCGGGGCCTGCAACAGCCGCTGCTTCGCAGGCGTGTCCAGCACCGCCGCCGCGGCGACCAGGTACGACACCACCGACGGCTCGTCCGGCAGATCCGCCCCCGTGGACAGCGACCGCTCCCGTGCGCCCGCCAGCCGCTTCTGGTAGCTGCGGAAGGCACGGAGCACGCCCTCGGCGAGCGCCCCCGCGCTGTCCCCCGACTCCTCCGGGATCTCCTCCAGTTCGGCTGTCAGATACGGGCCGCTCGCGTCGACCGAGAGGAGCTTGACCCGGGTCGTGCCCGTCGCCAGCACCTCGAAGCTGCCGTCGTCCCGCTCGCGGATCGTCGCCGCGTCCGCGATGCAGCCCACCCGGTGGAAGGCCTGGATCGGGTCGTCACCGAAGCCCGCAGCGGGGCCGCGCTCGGGCAGCGCGGTCGGGTCCGGCAGGCCGGGCGCGGTCGGCGCCACCTCGTGGCCGTCGCGGATGGCGACCACTGCGAAGCGCCGCGGCTCGGACTCGTCCGTCTTCAGCAGCTCGCGCATCATGGCGCGGTAACGCTCCTCGAAAATGTTCAAGGGCAGGACGAGGCCCGGGAACAGCACCGAGTTCAGCGGGAAGAGGGGGAGGCGTGCGGTCACAACGGTCAAGCCTAATGGCCCAGCGACCTGCTTCGTCCGCCCCGTCCACGCACTGGCATCGCCGAGGCCATCTCGATCCGTACGCCGTCCCTCGCCGCGAGGAACTGACCCAGTGGATCGTCGGAGGCATAGCTCCACGGAAACGACGTCGCGTACGGGCCGATCAGCCGGAACTGCTCCAGCGCCTCGGACCACCGCCCCCGCCCCACCAGTACGTACGCAAGCAGATTGCGCACCTCCGCGGGCCACGGATCCCCGGCCTGGTAATCCGCGGAGAGCGTGATCGCGAGATCCGCCGCCGCGTCGATCCGGTCCTCCTGTACGGAGGTGGTGTCCCCGCTCAGCAGCTGCGCGAACGCCGCCCGCACCGGCAGCGCCTGCACCAGCGAGCCCGGCAGCGCGTCTGCCGCCGCTTGCTCGGCAAAGTCGAAGCACTCGCGGTGCGAGCCGTACCACTGCGCGGACAGGTACTGCAGGGCCGCGACATGACAGCCGTAGTGGTGCGAGGAGCGGCGTACAGCCTGCTCCCACAGCGACTCGAACGCCGTATGCGTGGCATGCGTGCCGCGAGCGTGGTCCAACGAGATCCGCCACGGCACCGGATCGTGCGGATCGCCCTCAGCCGCCGCGTCGATCAGCGGACCGATCTCGCGCAGCCGCTCGGCCCTGGCCGGCGATTCCCAGGCCCTGCGGACCGCGAGCTCGGCCTTGACGACCAGCGCGTCGGGGTCGCGCGGCGCGGCGGCGAGCCAGGACGTGAGCCACTCGTCGCGGCTGTACGCGAACGCGGCGAGCCGCATCACGTACCGGTCGCGGTTCTCCCACTCCGCCGATTCACGTGTGGTCGCCAGCAGCTTGGCGGCCGGTTCGTACTCCCCGAGGGCAGCCGCGACCAGCGCCGGGCTCAGCTGCTCGTCGGGGGCATCGAGCAGTACCGCCTCGTCGGGCGGCAGACCGTCGGCGAACTGCGGCGTATGACGGATCATGCGCGCGGTGCGGATCAGGGCGCGGAGCAATGACATGGTGCGGACCATTGAAAACTGCAGGTCGGAGGCGCGCCAGAGGGTAGCTGTGAAGAGTTCGTAGCGGCGGAATGGTTGTCCTGGCGAAAGCCAAGAGAGCGTAAAGAAAGTGCCTCAGCCGCGCCGGAGAAGGCGGGACGCGCCCGCCGCGACCGTCGTCGCGAGGATCCAGCCGAGAAGGATCAGCGCGGCCGACGCCCACTGCCAGCGGCCGGTCAGCTGCCAGTAGCCGTCCTGGCCGAGGTTGATCACCGGCAGCAGCAGATCCAGGGCGTAGAGCGCGGAGTTCCACCTCGGATGCTCCTCGGCCTTGATCGGTGCCGGATCGATCTGGGCGAAGGCCACCGCGCCCGCCGCCCACAGGACCGCCATCCACAGAGCCGCCCGGCCCGGGCGGTAGCCGTACGCCACCGTCCAGTCCTGCAGATAGCCCCACAGCTTCGCGGCCAGCGGCAGCGTCTCCCGGCGGCGGCGCTGCTTGGCGAGCAGTACCTCGCGGGCGTCCGCGTCCTCACCGCTGTTGCGCAGCACGGTCGCCAGTCGTTCGTACGGCTCCGGGGAGTACTCCGGAGTCGCCGAGGCAACCCACTCCAGGCGGCGGTTGAGGGGGAACTCCTCGTACGGAACGAGGTTCTCGTAGACGAAGCCGCCCATCGCGAGGCCGCCGGGCCCCGGCCAGCTCGCCGCCAGATCGATCAGCGTCACGATCTTCGCGCCGTTCAGCACGACGCGGCCCTCCTCCGGGCGCTCCGCGTTGAAGCGCAGCTCCGGAGTGGCAATCCGGCGCAGCGACAGCTCCTCTCGCGAGTTCAGCACGAACCGCGCATGGTGCAGATCGACCGCGTCGCCGAACCGGCCGTCGTCCAGCCGCACCCCGCCATGGCACTGGAAGGGCTGCAGCCGGGTGCCGCGCGCCGGGGTGGCGGAACGGCCGATGCCGAACGGGGGAGTGGAGCCCTGGTTGCCCGTGGACTCGCTCACCCACGCGCCCGTCATATAGAGCGTCCGCTCCACGCTCAGCTGCGGTGCGTTCAGCGCGCGCCGCTCCCCGGCCGCGCGCAGCCGGCTGCCGCGCAGGCTCAGTGAGACCCCCACCTTCGCGCCGCGCAGACTGAACTCGCCGTACGTCTCGATCAGTTCGGCCTGTAAGTCCTGGGCGACCGACATCCCGTCGGCGGTGATCGCCCGGCCCCGGCGGTCCGGCCGGACATGGATCTGGTTGATCAGCAGATCGGTGCCTATCTGCGCGTCGGTGAGCCGGATGCCGTGCTCGACGCGGCAGCGTGGCAGATGCAGATCGCCCTCGGTACGCAGCCGGGCAGCCTCGATCCGCGGGATCGCACAGCCGACCATGCGCACCGTGGTGAAGTGCGCCTCGGGCATCAGCACTTCGCTCTCGAAGCGGCAGCCGTTCAGCTCGACGTACGGGGCGATGCTGCCGCCCGCGAGTTTGAGGGTGCCGGTGATCTGGACCCCGCGGAGCTTCAGCGCGGCGACCCGGCCGGGCCGTGCGCTGGGACCGCTGAGCAGCAGCCGGGCGACGATCAACGCGCGGACGCTGCGCTCGGGGCCCCAGGGGCGTGGGGAGAAGGGATCGTTCAGCAGGGGATTCGGGTCGCTCAGGTCGTACGTGCTTCCATTACGGAATGCGTTCCACATCTGGAGCTCGGTCGGGCTCAGTCCATTCGGAGGCCCGTCGTCCAGCGGCTCGGTCAATGCCGCTCCTCCGCTTCATTCGTTCGTACAGCCGTTCTTCCCGCTGAGTGACGGACTGAACGCTAGTGGTCATGAACAACTTCCATTGCAGGGGGGTGGCGCACGGGAGCCCCCCTGACGGAGTCCGGGAGAGCCTCGCTGAGGGGTGGGTCGGTGGGGCACCTCCCAGCGGTAGCCGGGGGAGGGCGGGCGTATCAGCCAGTGATACGGACGACCGGCAGCAGAATCCGGTCTGAGAGAATTGCTCTGTGATCTATCGAATCGATCTGCGTGGCGACGCTCTCCCCGAGGGTGCCGCCCTGCGCGACCTGCTGCCCCGTGCCGAGTTCGACGTGGAAGCCGCCCTGGACAAGGTGCGGCCCATCTGCGAGGACGTGCACCATCGCGGCACGACGGCGCTGATCGAGTACGCGGATAAATTCGACGGTGTGAAGCTGGACCGGGTACGAGTGCCCGCAGTGGCACTCGCCGACGCCCTGGAGCAGCTCGACCCCAAGGTCAGGGCCGCTTTGGAGGAGTCGATCCGGCGCGCCAGGATCGTGCACCGCGCGCAGCGCCGCGACGAGCACACCACCCAGGTCGTCCCCGGCGGCACCGTCACCGAGAAGTGGGTGCCGGTCGAGCGCGTCGGTCTGTACGCGCCGGGCGGCCGCTCCGTCTACCCCTCCTCCGTGATCATGAACGTGGTGCCGGCACAGGAGGCGGGCGTCGCATCCGTCGCGCTCGCGTCCCCGCCGCAGAAGCCCCGTTTTGAGGGAGATGCAGCCGGGGGGCTTCCGCACCCGACGATCCTGGCCGCCTGCGCTCTGCTCGGCGTCGACGAGGTGTACGCCGCGGGCGGCGCCCAGGCCGTCGCGATGTTCGCGTACGGCACCTCGGGACCTGACGGGTGCGCCCCCGCGAACATGGTGACGGGCCCCGGAAATATCTGGGTCGCCGCCGCCAAGCGGTACTTCACCGGCCGGATCGGCATCGACACCGAGGCGGGCCCGACCGAGATCGCGATCCTCGCCGACGAGACCGCCGACCCGGTGCACGTCGCCGCGGACCTGATCAGCCAGGCCGAGCACGACCCGATGGCCGCCGCAGTGCTGGTCACCGACTCCGTGGAGCTGGCGGACGCGGTCGAGAAGGAGCTCGAGCCGCAGGTCGCGGCCAGCAAGCACATCGAGGACCGGATCGTCCCGGCGCTGAGCGGAAAGCAGTCCGCGATCGTCCTGGTCGACGGCGTCGAAGAGGGCCTGCGGGTCGTCAACGCGTACGGCGCCGAGCACCTGGAGATCCAGACTGCCGACGCCGTTGCGGTCGCCGCCCGGGTCCGCAACGCCGGCGCGATCTTCGTCGGCCCGTGGGCGCCGGTCTCGCTCGGTGACTACTGCGCGGGCTCCAACCACGTCCTGCCCACCGGTGGCTGCGCCTGCCACTCCTCGGGCCTGTCCGTCCAGTCCTTCCTGCGCGGCATCCACATCGTCGACTACACCCGCGACGCGCTTGCCGAGGTGACGCACCATGTCGTCACGCTCGCCGAGGCCGAGGACCTGCCCGCGCACGGCGCCGCCCTCAAGGCGCGCTTTGGATGGAAGGTGCCTCAGCAGTGACCGGAATCGACGATCTGCCCATCCGCGACGAGCTTCGCGGCAAGTCCCCGTACGGGGCGCCCCAGCTCGACGTACCCGTACAGCTGAACACCAACGAGAACCCGTACCCGCTGCCCGAGCCGCTGGTCGAGCGGATCGCCCAGCGGGTCGCAGAGGCCGCGCGCGGGCTCAACCGCTACCCCGACCGGGACGCTGTCGAGCTGCGCACCGAGCTCGCCCGCTACCTCACCCGTACGGCCGGGCACGAGGTGAGCCTCGCCAACGTCTGGGCCGCCAACGGCTCCAACGAGGTCATCCAGCAGCTGCTCCAGACCTTCGGCGGCCCCGGCCGCAGCGCCATCGGGTTCGAGCCCTCGTACTCGATGCACGGACTCATCGCGCGCGGCACCGGCACCGACTGGATCTCAGGACCGCGCCGCGACGACTTCACGATCGACCTCGACGCGGCAGTCGAGGCCATCGCCCGGCACCGGCCGGACGTCGTCTTCATCACCTCGCCCAACAACCCGACGGGCACCGCGGTCCAGGCCGACACCGTCGTCGCGCTGTACGAGGCGGCCCAGGCTGCCAAGCCGTCCCTGGTGGTCGTCGACGAGGCGTACGTCGAGTTCAGCCACCGCGCCTCGCTGCTGCCGCTGATCGAGGGCCGGCCGAATATGGTGGTCTCGCGCACCATGTCCAAGGCCTTCGGCGCGGCCGGTCTGCGCCTGGGCTATCTGGCCGCGCACCCCGCCGTGGTCGACGCCGTCCAGCTGGTGCGCCTGCCGTACCACCTGTCCGCCGTCACCCAGGCCACCGCGCTGGCCGCGCTGGAGCACACCGATACGCTGCTCGGGTATGTCGAGCAGCTGAAGCGGGAGCGGGACCGGCTGGTCACCGAGTTGCGGGCGATCGGCTGGGAGGTCACCGAATCGGACGCCAACTTCGTCCAGTTCGGCCGCTTCGCCGACAGCCATGAGGCCTGGCAGAAGATCCTTGACCGGGGCGTCCTGGTCCGTGACAACGGAGTGCCCGGGTGGCTGCGAGTCACCGCCGGCACCCCTGAAGAGAACGACGCGTTTCTCGACGCGGTTCGTGAGCTGAAGAAGGAGTACGACGCATGAGCCGCGTTGGCCGTGTCGAACGCACCACCAAGGAGACGTCCGTCGTCGTCGAGATCGACCTCGACGGTCACGGAAAGGTCGACGTGTCGACCGGGGTCGGGTTCTACGACCACATGCTCGACCAGCTCGGCCGCCACGGCCTGTTCGACCTCACCGTGAAGACCGAGGGCGATCTGCACATCGACTCGCACCACACCATCGAGGACACCGCCCTCGCGCTCGGCGCCGCCTTCAAGCAGGCGCTCGGCGACAAAGTGGGGATTTATCGATTCGGCAACTGCACCGTGCCGCTGGACGAGTCCCTCGCCCAGGTCACCGTGGACCTCTCGGGCCGCCCGTACCTCGTGCACAACGAGCCCGAGAACATGGCGCCCATGATCGGCTCGTACGACACGACCATGACCCGGCACATCTTCGAGTCCTTCGTCGCACAGGCCCAGATCGCGCTGCACATCCACGTCCCGTACGGGCGCAACGCGCACCACATCGTCGAGTGCCAGTTCAAGGCGCTGGCCCGTGCCCTGCGGTACGCCTCCGAGCGCGACCCGCGTGCGGTGGGCATCCTCCCCTCCACGAAGGGCGCGCTGTGAGCGACGCACGCGCGGCCGCCGGGCCGCAGGCGACAGCGATAGTGGCACCTCTGCGCCGCGCGGGCGGAGAAGCGAACCAGAAGGGCGCAGTAACCCCATGACCGGCCTCTCCACCGTTCTCATCGTCGTCGGGCTCTTCCTCGCCGGCGGTGTGTACTCCTTCTCCAGGCAGAAGATGCCCAAGGGCCTGATCGTGCTTCTCACCATCGCTTCCGTGATGTGCCTGGTTGCCGGCGTCCTGCGGATCCAGGGGATCTGGGCATGAGCACTCCGAAGAAAGTCGTCGTCTTCGACTACGGATTCGGCAATGTCCGCTCCGCCGAGCGGGCGCTGGCCCGCGTCGGCGCGGACGTCGAGATCACCCGTGACTTCGACACGGCCATGAACGCCGACGGGCTCCTCGTCCCCGGCGTCGGCGCCTTCTCCGCCTGCATGGAAGGCCTCAGGAAGGCCCGCGGCGAGTGGATCGTCGGCCGCCGGCTCTCCGGCGGCCGCCCGGTCATGGGCATCTGCGTCGGCATGCAGATCCTCTTCGCGCGCGGCATCGAGCACGGCGTGGAGAGCGAGGGCCTCGATGAATGGCCCGGCACGGTCGGCCCGCTGAAGGCCCCGATCGTTCCCCACATGGGCTGGAACACCGTCGAAGCGCCGGCCGACAGCAGGCTCTTCGCCGGAGTCGACGCCGATGCACGGTTCTACTTCGTGCACTCCTATGCCGTGCACGAGTGGAGCCTGGAAGTCACCAACCCCGCCATCCGCGCGCCCCAGGTCACCTGGGCCACGCACGGCGAGCGCTTTGTCGCCGCCGTCGAGAACAGCGCGCTGTGGGCGACCCAGTTCCACCCCGAGAAGTCCGGCGATGCCGGCGCCCAGCTGCTGACCAACTGGATTGAGACGCTGTAATGCCGAAGCTTGAACTCCTCCCCGCCGTCGACGTCCGCGACGGCCAGGCCGTGCGCCTCGTGCACGGTGAGTCCGGTACGGAGACGTCGTACGGATCGCCGCTGGAGGCCGCCCTGACCTGGCAGCGCGCGGGCGCCGAGTGGCTGCATCTGGTCGACCTCGACGCGGCCTTCGGCACCGGCGACAACCGGGCGCTGATCGCCGAGGTCGCCGGCGCGATGGACATCAAGGTCGAGCTCTCCGGGGGCATCCGCGACGACGCCTCGCTCGCCGCCGCGCTGGCCACCGGCTGCACCCGGGTCAACCTGGGGACGGCCGCGCTGGAGACCCCCCAATGGGTCGCCAAGATCATCGCCGAGCACGGCGACAAGATCGCGGTCGGCCTGGACGTACGCGGCACGACGCTGCGCGGCCGCGGCTGGACCCGCGACGGCGGCGACCTCTACGAGACGCTCGCCCGGCTCGACTCCGAGGGCTGCGCCCGCTATGTCGTCACCGACATCGCCAAGGACGGCACCCTCCAGGGCCCCAACCTGGAGCTGCTGAAGAACGTCTGCGCGGCCACTGACAAGCCGGTCGTCGCCTCCGGCGGCGTCTCCTCGCTCGACGATCTGCGGGCGATCGCCTCGCTGGTGCCCGCGGGCGTCGAGGGCGCCATCGTCGGCAAGGCGCTGTACGCGGAGGCATTCACCCTCCAAGAGGCGATCGCGGTGGTGTCGGCATGACTGATTCCGGCTCTGCTTCCGTGCGGCGTATCGGCTCGGACGGGCCGTGGGAGGAGGCCTTCGGCTACTCCCGCGCCGTCCAGCTGCCGAACGGCCTGGTCCTGGTCTCCGGCTGCACCTCCGTCGTGGGCGGCCAGATCGCCGCGGGCGGGCCGTACGACCAGGCGGTGACCGCTTTCGGTGTCGCTCTCGACGCGCTGAAGGAGCTGGGCCTCGGCCGGGAAGACGTCGTGCGTACGCGGATGTACATCACGCACGCCCGGGACGTGGACGAGGTCGGCCGCGCCCACAAGGACCTGTTCGGCGAGGTCCGTCCGGCCGCGTCGATGCTCATCGTCTCCGGCTTCGTCGAGCCGAGCCTGGTCGTCGAGGTCGAGGTCGAGGCCTACCGAGGAGGTGCCGAATGACCCTCGCGGTCCGAGTCATCCCTTGCCTGGACGTGGACAACGGCCGGGTCGTCAAGGGAGTCAACTTCCAGAATCTGCGCGACGCCGGCGACCCCGTCGAGATGGCCAAGCTGTACGACGCCGAGGGCGCCGACGAGCTGACCTTCCTCGACATCACGGCCTCGTCCGGCAACCGTGAGACGACGTACGACGTGGTCCGCCGCACCGCCGAGCAGGTCTTCATCCCGCTGACCGTGGGCGGCGGCGTGCGCAGCGCCGACGACGTGGACAAGCTGCTGCGCGCGGGCGCGGACAAGGTGGGCGTGAACACCGCGGCGATCGCCCGCCCCGAGCTGATCCGCGAGATCGCGGAGCGCTTCGGCCGCCAGGTGCTTGTGCTGTCGGTCGACGCGCGGCGAACTGCCGAGGGCTCCTTCGAGGTCACCACGCACGGCGGCCGCACGGGCACCGGCATCGACGCCGTCGAATGGGCCCACCGGGCCGCCGAGCTGGGCGCGGGCGAGATCCTGCTCAACTCGATGGACGCCGACGGCACGAAGGACGGCTACGACATCGAGATGATCGCGGCGGTCCGTAAGCACGTGACCGTCCCGGTCATCGCGAGCGGCGGCGCGGGCAAGTCGGCGGACTTCCCCCCGGCCGTCGCGGCGGGCGCGGACGCCGTGCTGGCGGCCTCGGTGTTCCACTTCGGCGATCTGCGTATCTCCCAGGTCAAGGACGCCCTGCGCGAGGCGGGGCACCCCGTCCGCTGACCTCGAGGAACTGGCGTGGCCCACCGGTTCCGACGCCGCCGCGTCATCGCTGCTGTGGCCGTACGGGTGACCGGGTGACCTACATCCCGAACGCCTCGGCCTCGTGCAGCCGCGTGATCGCGTCCTTGTCGCCCTCCAGCTCCACCTTCGCCACGTCCTGCCGCCCGAAGGCGAACAACGTCAGCTCACCCGGCTCCCCGGTCACCGTCACCACGGGTGTGCCGCGGTGGGCGACCGCCGTCTGTCCGTCCGTACGCCGCAGCACAAGCCCGACCGGCGCCTTACGGCCCAGCAGCCTGGCCGCCTTCTCAAGGCGCGACCACAGGGCGTCCTCGAAGACCCGGTCCAGCTCCCGCGGCGTCCAGTCCGGCTGCGCCCGACGCACATCCTCGGCGTGCACATAGAACTCGACGGTGTTGGCCGCCTCGTCGAGCTGCTTGATCCCGTACAGGGACATCCGCGGCGGTCCCGTACGGATCAGCTGGATCAGCTCCTCGTACGGCTTCGCGGCGAACTCCGCCTGGACCCGTTCCAGCCGGTCCTTGAGCGCGCCGAGCAGAATGCCGCCCGCCGCGTCCGGCCGCCGCTCGCGCACCACCACATGGGCGGCCAGATCTCGGGTCCTCCAGCCTTCGCACAGGGTGGGAGCATCGGGGCCCGTAGCTTCCAACAGGTCGGCGAGCAGAAGCCGTTCACGCTTGGCATGGGTCGACATGTTCGCCAGCCTACGGCGGCCGCACCGGGTCCGCCCAGTGGACGCACCGCCCGCCGCCCCCGCCGGGTCCGCCCAGTGGACGCACCGCCCGCCGCCCCCGCCGGGCACGGCACAATGGCCACATGACCAGCAGTGTCCCCGCCAGCTCCCTCGATCCCACCGTTGCCGCCCGCCTCAGACGCAGCGCAGACGGCTTGGTTCCGGCCATCGCCCAGCAGTACGACACCGGTGAGGTGCTGATGCTCGGGTGGATGGACGACGAGGCCCTGCACCGCACCCTGACCACCGGCCGCTGCACCTACTGGTCGCGCAGCCGGCGGGAGTACTGGGTCAAGGGCGACACATCCGGCCATGTCCAGCACGTCAAGTCCGTCGCCCTGGACTGCGACGCCGACGCGATCCTCGTCAAGGTCGACCAGGTCGGCGCCGCCTGCCACACCGGGGACCGCACCTGCTTCGACGCCGACGTACTCCTGCTGGGCAAGTAGGGTCGGGCGCCATGGATCTCGACACCTTCCGCAAGCTCGCCGCCGACCGCCGTGTCATCCCCGTCAGCCGAAAGCTCCTCGCCGACGGCGACACCCCGGTCGGGCTCTACCGCAAGCTCGCCGGCGAGCGCGAAGGCACCTTCCTGCTGGAGTCCGCCGAGAACGGCCGATCCTGGTCCCGGTACTCCTTCATCGGCGTACGTTCCGACGCGACCCTCACCGAACGTGACGGCCAGGTGCACTGGCTCGGCACTCCGCCGGTCGGCGTTCCGGTCGACGGGGATCCCCTGCAGGCCCTGCGCTCCACCGTCGAGGCGCTGCACACTCCTCCCACGCCTAGCGGCGTGGGAGGTACCTCCACGCGCGACCTCGCCTCCGGAATGCCGCCCTTCACCGGCGGCATGGTCGGCTACCTCGGGTACGACATCGTCCGCAGGCTGGAGAAGATCGGCCCCGGCGAGCGCGACGACCTGAAGCTCCCCGAGCTGACCATGCTGCTCACCTCCGACCTCGCCGTGCTCGACCACTGGGACGGCACCGTCCTGCTGATCGCCAACGCGATCAACCACAACGACCTCGACACCGGCGTCGAAGAGGCATACGCCGACGCCGTCGCGCGCCTGGACGCCATGGAGGCCGATCTCGCACGGCCGCTGGCCTCCGCGCCCGCCGTGCTGCCGCCCTCCGAGCTGCCGGAGTTCTCCGCGCTGTGGGGCGGCGAGGACTACCAGGACGCCGTCAAGGACATCAAGGAGCGCATCCGGGCCGGCGAGGCATTCCAGGTGGTGCCCTCCCAGCGGTTCGAAACCCCTTGCACGGCAACCGCGTTGGACGTCTACCGCGTACTGCGGGCCACCAACCCAAGCCCGTACATGTACCTCTTCCGCTTCGACGGCTTCGATGTCGTCGGCTCCAGCCCCGAGGCGCTCGTCAAGGTCGAGGACGGGCACGCCATGGTCCACCCCATCGCCGGGACCCGGCCGCGCGGCGCGACCCCGCAGGAGGACCAGGTGCTCGCCGACGAGCTGATGGCCGATCCCAAGGAGCGCGCCGAGCACCTGATGCTGGTCGACCTCGGCCGCAACGACCTGGGCCGGGTCTGCGAGCCCGGCAGCGTCGAGGTCGTCGACTTCATGTCCATCGAGCGGTACTCCCACGTCATGCACATCGTCTCGACGGTGACCGGCCAGGTCGCCGAGGGCCGTACCGCCTTCGACGTGCTGACCGCCTGTTTCCCCGCCGGCACCCTCTCCGGCGCCCCCAAGCCGCGCGCGATGCAGATCATCGACGAGCTGGAGCCCTCGCGGCGCGGATTGTACGGCGGCTGCGTCGGCTATCTCGACTTCGCCGGTGACTCCGACACCGCGATCGCCATCCGAACCGCGCTGCTGCGCGATGGCACGGCGTTCGTGCAGGCCGGAGCGGGTGTCGTGGCCGACTCGGACCCGGTCGCCGAGGACACCGAGTGCCGCAACAAGGCGGCCGCGGTGCTCCGCGCCGTCCACACCGCGAACCGTCTCAACAGCTGACCGGGCGGTAAGGGATAGTGGGTACGTGAGCGCTGTACCCGTACCCCAGCCCCGCGTCGGCTCGGCATCCGCCACCGGCAGCCGCCGCAGCCTCGCCGCGGCTCTGTTCCTCGGCGCCGTCGGCGCGACCGTCGTGCTGCTCGCCGCCGGCCAGATCTGGGCCGAGGGCACGGCAGCCGTCGGCGGCGGCACGCTGCCGCTCGACGCCGTAGGCAGCGATGTCACCGGTGTCCCGACGGCGCTCGCCATCGTCGGCCTGGCCGCCCTCGTCGCCGTCTTCGCGGTCCGCAGCGCGGGCCGGCTGCTCGTCTCCGCACTGCTCGCCCTGAGCGGCGCGGGCGCGGCGCTCGCCGCCTTCTTCGGGGCCTCCGACAGCGCGGCCCTCGACGAGAAGGCGGCGCAGACCACCGGCGACGCGGCCGCCACGGTCGAGGCGCTCACCCACACCGCCTGGCCCTATGTGACCGTGGCGGGCAGCTTGCTGATCCTGTTCGCGGGCCTGCTCGCGCTGCGGTACGGCAAGCAGTGGCCCACGATGTCCGGCCGGTACGAGCGCGACGGCACCCCCCGGCCGCGCAAGGCCCCGGTCGTGGACCCGGACCGGCCCGAGGACCTGTGGAAGGCCCTGGACCGCGGCGAGGACCCGACGCGGGAAGCGTGACCCCCAGATCGGAGCATGTCCCGGCGTACGGGACAATGGCATGTGAGCGTCCGGCTGAGGGGAGAGCGGAAGCTCACCGCAGAGCATTCAGCAGAGCATCAGAAACGAGGAGCAAACTCATGGCGGGCAGCAACCACGGACACACCCCGGCCGCCTGGACCGGTGTCACCATCGCCTTCATCGGCTTCGGTATCGCAGGCGTCTTCATGGTGGCGGCCAATCCGCTCGGCTTCTGGGCCGGAGTGGCCGTGATCCTCCTCGGCGGCGTCGTCGGTGCAGCCATGAAGGCCGCCGGGCTCGGCATGCCGAAGGAGTCGAAGGCCCAGGTGGCGACGGAGCAGGCGGGCCAGCCGCAGGTCGCTACGGCACAGCCCGCCACGGCGCAGGCGTCCTCCTGAGCCTGCCGTACGGCTCCACGCTGAGAGGCGCAGCCCAGCGTTGCCGGGCTGCGCCTCTGCGTATGCGCCTTTTCCGCATGCGTCTTTCGGTATCAACGGCGACAATCACGGGGTGGACGCCATGCCTTCCTCCGCCGCACCCGCCCGCGACCCCGGCCCCGCGCCGCTCGCACGGAGACTGGCGACACCCCTGGCCACCCTCGCCGGGGTCGCCGCGTCCTTCGCGTACGTCGGCACGGTCGATCCAGGCGAACCGGGCCACTACCCGGTCTGCCCGCTGCTCCGCTTCACCGGGATCTACTGCCCGGGCTGCGGCGGGCTGCGCAGCGCCCACGCCTTCATCCACGGCGATCTGACCACCGCGCTCGGGGCCAATGCCATCGCCGTCGTGGGCTACGGAATCTTCGCCGTAGTGTGGGTGCTGTGGCTGATTCGCGCCGTACGGGGCGTGCCCCTGCGGATCGCGGTCGCGCCGGTGTGGTGGTGGTCGCTCGGTGGTGTTCTGCTGGTTTTCAGTGTGATCAGGAACCTGCCTTTCGGCTCTGCGCTCGCGCCGTGACTGTGCAGGTCAGGGGAACGACCTCAGACCCGCGAAGTCACAGGTGGCGGGAAGGGCGTCAACCGGATGCGAGCCCTTGGCCCTCCTGCGGATACCATCGACATGGCTGATCCTGATCCATCTGAACTGTCCCGGAAGGGGGCCGCTCGCGTGAGTGTGCTCGACGAGATCATCGAAGGCGTGCGCGCCGACCTCGCAGAGCGGCAGGCGCGTGTGAGCCTCGACGAGCTCAAGGAGCGCGCCGCGAAGGCTCCTGCGGCCAAGGACGGCGTCGCCGCGCTGCGTGGCGAGGGAGTCCACGTGATCTGCGAGGTCAAGCGCTCCAGCCCGTCGAAGGGCGCGCTGGCCGCGATCGCCGACCCGGCCGGGCTCGCCGCCGACTACGAGGCGGGCGGCGCGGCCGTCATCTCCGTACTGACCGAGCAGCGCCGTTTCGGCGGCTCGCTCGCCGACCTCGAAGCAGTCCGCGCCAAGGTCGACATCCCGGTGCTGCGCAAGGACTTCATCGTCACCGCCTACCAGCTGTGGGAGGCCAGGGCGTACGGCGCCGACCTCGTCCTGCTGATCGTCGCCGCGCTGGAGCAGGAGGCCCTGGTCTCGCTGATCGAGCGCGCCGAGTCGATCGGGCTCACCCCGCTGGTCGAGGTGCACGACGAGGACGAGGCCGAGCGCGCGGTGGAGGCCGGAGCGAAGATCATCGGCGTGAACGCCCGCGACCTGAAGACGCTGCAGGTCGACCGCTCGACGTTCGAACACGTCGCCCCCGAGATTCCGGCGCACATCGTCAAGATCGCCGAGTCCGGTGTGCGCGGTCCGCACGACCTGATCGCCTATGCGAACGCGGGCGCCGACGCGGTGCTGGTCGGCGAGTCCCTGGTCACCGGCCGCGACCCGAAGTCGGCGGTCGCCGACCTGGTTGCCGCGGGCGCGCACCCGGCCCTGCGTCACGGACGGAGCTGACCGTCCCCATGACCGCCGTAGGCCTTGTCGCCCCGCAGTACCGGATGCCGTCGCGTCCGGCGGCGGGCGACGTGTGCAGGACGGTCACGGCTCCCCGTGGCGCGGCGCTCGCCGCTGCACGCGACCCGTACGCGCGGCTGGCCCGAGGCTGCAAGCCCCGCGGCTGCCGGGCCCCCGCCCGCCGGGTGCACGGCCGCCGGGTGCGGTATGTCATCGGCTCCGAGCCGGGCCAGGTCAACGGCATGCGATGGCGCGCGGTCCGCGCGTGCGACTGCCGCTAGGCGGTCTCCGGCGGGTGCTTTCACCTACCCGCCCTTCCCGTGTCTGGGGGGCAAGCCCCCAGCCCCCCGTACGCCCTTCTGGGGGTCCCCCTGCGCCCGCAGGGGGACGGGGGAGTGTCCTCAATCTCCCCCAGACTTCGTCCGGGGGGACCCCCAACGGGCTGAATTCAGCCCCTCCGGCGATTGAGGAGCGGGGGTCCGGGGCGGAGCCCCGGTTACGGGAAGGGGCGGGTAGGGGAACAAAGCCCCGCCGGTCACCCGCGCACGCGCATACCGTGTCCCCCGCATACCAGAACTTCTGGGGCAGACGCCCCGACAAGGAGCACGTCGCAATGTCGAGCGACTTCTTCATCCCGGACCCGGAGGGTCAAGTACCCAGCGCCAAAGGCTACTTCGGCGCCTTCGGCGGCAAGTTCATCCCCGAGGCGCTCGTCGCCGCGGTCGACGAGGTTGCCGTCGAGTACGACAAGGCCAAGGCCGACCCCGCCTTCGCCGCCGAGCTCAATGACCTGATGGTCAACTACACCGGCCGCCCCAGCGCCCTCACCGAGGTGCCCCGGTTCGCCGAGCACGCCGGCGGGGCGCGGGTCTTCCTGAAGCGCGAGGACCTCAACCACACCGGCTCGCACAAGATCAACAACGTGCTGGGCCAGGCGCTGCTCACCAGGCGCATGGGCAAGACCCGGGTCATCGCCGAGACCGGCGCCGGCCAGCACGGCGTCGCGACCGCGACCGCCTGCGCGCTCTTCGGCCTCGAGTGCACCATCTACATGGGCGAGATCGATACCCAGCGCCAGGCCCTGAACGTGGCCCGGATGCGGATGCTCGGCGCCGAGGTAATCCCGGTGGCCTCCGGCAGCCGGACCCTGAAGGACGCCATCAACGAGGCGTTCCGCGACTGGGTCGCCAATGTGGACCGTACGCACTATCTCTTCGGTACGGTCGCCGGACCGCACCCCTTCCCCGCCATGGTCCGCGACTTCCACAGGGTCATCGGCGTCGAGGCCCGCCGCCAGATCCTGGAGCGGGCCGGGAGGCTGCCGGACGCGGCCGTCGCCTGCGTCGGCGGCGGGTCCAACGCGATCGGGCTGTTCCACGCCTTCATCCCGGACGCGTCCGTACGGCTCATCGGCTGCGAGCCCGCGGGCCACGGAATCGAGTCCGGCGAGCACGCGGCCACCCTGACCGCGGGCGAGCCCGGCATTCTGCACGGATCGCGGTCGTACGTCCTGCAGGACGAGGAGGGCCAGATCACCGAGCCGTACTCGATCTCCGCAGGGCTCGACTACCCCGGCATCGGCCCCGAGCACTCGTACCTCAAGGACAGCGGCCGGGCCGAGTACCGCGCCGTGACCGACGACGAGGCCATGCAGTCGCTGCGGCTGCTGTCACGTACGGAGGGCATCATTCCGGCCATCGAGTCCGCGCACGCGCTGGCCGGAGCGCTGGAAGTGGGCCGGGAACTGGGCAAGGACGGGCTGATCGTCGTCAATCTGTCCGGCCGCGGCGACAAGGACATGGACACCGCCGCCCGCTACTTCGGGCTTTACGACGGCGAGGGGGACGCGAAGGTCTCCGCCGACGCCTCCGCGGAGAACTACGCCGAGATCAGGAGGGACGCGAAGTGAGCGGCAACATTCAGCTGTTGAGCGACACGCTGGCGCAGGCCAGGGACGAGAACCGGGCGGCGCTCATCGCGTACCTCCCGGCCGGCTTCCCGACCGTCGACGGCGGCATCGAGGCGGTCAAGGCCGCTCTGGACGGCGGCGCTGACGTGGTCGAGGTCGGACTGCCGCACAGCGACCCCGTCCTCGACGGCCCCGTCATCCAGACCGCCGACGACATCGCCCTGCGCGGCGGCGTCAAGATCGCCGATGTGATGCGTACGGTCCGCGAGGCGCACGAGGCCACCGGCAAGCCGGTCCTCGTGATGACGTACTGGAATCCGATCGACCGCTACGGCATCGAGCGCTTCACCGCCGAGCTCGCCGACGCGGGCGGCGCCGGCTGCATCCTGCCCGACCTGCCGGTCGAGGAGGCCGGCGTGTGGCGCGAGCACGCCGAGAAGCACGGCCTCGCCACGGTCTTCGTCGTCGCGCCGAGCAGCAAGGACGCGCGGCTGGCGAAGATCACGGCGGCCGGTTCCGGCTTTGTGTACGCGGCTTCGCTGATGGGCGTGACCGGCACCCGTGAGTCGGTGGGCGCGCAGGCCCAGGACCTGGTGCGGCGCACCCGCGCCACCACCGAGCTGCCGGTCTGCGTGGGCCTTGGCGTCTCCAACCCCGGGCAGGCCGCCGAGGTCGCTTCCTTTGCGGACGGTGTGATCGTGGGGTCCGCGTTCGTGAAGCGGCTCCTCGACGCACCGGATGAGGCCGCGGGCCTGGTGGCGGTGCGGGAACTGGCGGCCGAGCTCGCCGGAGGCGTGCGCCGGAACGCGTAGCTCATAAGGGTGGATCTGGGGCCGGGGAGGCATGCACATGCCTCCCCGGTTCGTTTGCGGGATGTGAGCGAGAAGAACCAGGAACGGAAGCGGACCGCGCGCGAGCGGCTCCAACGGGAACGTGAGTCGGAGAAGGGGCGCGAGAAACGACGGCGGCTGCTGATCGTCTCCGCCGCGGTGGTCGGCGTCCTCGGCCTTGCCGCCGTCGTCGGCGTGATCGCCGCGAACGCCGGGAAGAAGGACAGCGGCTCAGGCACCGGTCCGCTCCTCGCGCCCGCGGGCGTGCAGGGCAAGGACCAGCTGGCGATCCCGGTGGGCGCGAGCGACGCCCCGTCCACGCTCACCGTGTGGGAGGACTTCCGCTGTCCTGCCTGCGCCAGTTTCGAGAACGCCTTCCGGGACACCATCCACGAGCTGGAGCGGGCGGGCCAGCTCAAGATCGAGTACCACCTCGCCACCATCATCGACGGGAACATGGGCGGCAGCGGCTCGCTGCACGCGGCGAACGCCGCGGCGTGCGCGCAGGACGTAGGGAAATTCGTCCCGTATCACGACGTGCTGTACCAGAACCAGCCGCCGGAGACGGACGACGCCTTCGCCAATAACAGCAGGCTGATCGAGCTCGCGGGCAAGGTCGACGGCCTGGACACCCCCGACTTCCGCAGCTGTGTGGAGGACGGCAAGCACAACAGCTGGGTGGCCAAGTCGAACGCCGCCTTCCAGAACGGCGGCTTCCGCGGTACCCCCACCGTGCTGCTCAACGGGGAGTCCGTCTTCCCGCAGAAGGGCGCCGAGCACATTTCCGTCGCCAACTTCAAGAAGTGGGTCCAAGAGGCGAACAAGGGCAAGAAGCCGGGCACCGAGCGGTCCACGCCGAGTCCGGGTGCGGCCTCCTCCTGACGGCTTCCGGGCGGCCTCCCGGCGTACATCGGTGCATATCGGCGTGCATCGACGTACGTCCGGGACGCGGCTCGTTATCCAGACGTTGCGGGGTGGGTTGCCGCAGGTCCCACCCGGCAGGGTAGCGTCGGTCCTGCCATGGAAATTGCCTACATTCCCAGCCCGTCGACCGGAGTGATCCACCTCGGACCGCTCCCGCTGCGCGGCTATGCCTTCTGCATCATCATCGGTGTCTTCGCGGCCGTCTGGTACGGCAACAAGCGCTGGATCGCTCGCGGCGGCAAGGCCGGCACTGTGGCCGACATCGCCGTCTGGGCGGTGCCCTTCGGTCTCGTCGGCGGTCGGCTGTACCACGTGATCACCGACTACCAGCTGTACTTCAGCGAGGGTGAGAACTGGGTCAACGCCTTCAAGATCTGGGAGGGCGGCCTCGGCATCTGGGGCGCGATCGCGCTGGGCGCGGTCGGCGCCTGGATCGGCTGCCGCCGCCGCGGGATCCCGCTGCCGGCCTGGGCGGACGCCCTCGCGCCCGCCATCGCCATAGCGCAGGCGATCGGCCGCTGGGGCAACTGGTTCAACCAGGAGCTGTACGGCAAGCCGACGGATCTGCCGTGGGCACTCAAGATCACCGAGAGTACGAACCGCGAGGCGGGTCTCTACCACCCGACGTTCCTGTACGAGTCCCTGTGGTGCATCGGCGTCGCGCTGCTGGTCATCTGGGCCGACCGGCGCTTCAAGCTGGGACACGGCCGGGCGTTCGCGCTCTACGTCGCTTCGTACTGCGTGGGCCGGGCCTGGATCGAGTACATGCGGGTCGACGAGGCGCACCACGTGCTGGGGCTGCGCCTCAATGTGTGGACCTCGATCATCGTCTTCGTACTGGCGGTGACGTACATGGTGATCTCGGCACGGGTGCGGCCCGGGCGCGAGGAGATCGTCGAGCCGGAGAGGTCCGACAAGCCGGCGAAGGCGGCGGCTGCGCAGCCGGAGGCGGACGACGCTGCGGGCGCCCCGGCAAAGGACCCGGCGGACGGGGACGAGGCTGCCGCGGAGAACTCGGACGCAGGCGCGGACGCGGAGTCGGCCAAGAAGGGCTGACCGCGGGCATTTGCGCGACCCGCGTGACTTGCGCGACGAGGCCGCCGGGACCGAGAGGGTCCAGGCGGCCTCGTGCGTTTCTCGTCCGCTCCTTGTTCCTCCATTCCTCCATTCCTCCATTCCTCCATTCCTCCATTCCTCCGCTCCTGTGCTCCTATCCGCCCTCACGTCGCGCGAGGGAGAGGGTCCGCTGCGCCGCGGCCACGATCGCGGCGTCCACGAAGCGGCCGTCCGGCAGGGCCAGCGCGCCCTCGTCCGTGGCAGCCGCCTTGACGACCTCCTCCGCCGCCTCGATCTCCTCGGGCGTGGGGCGGAACGCCCGCTCGATGACCGGGAGCTGGCGGGGGTGGATGGCCGCCCGGCCCAGGAAGCCGAGAGCGCGGCCGTGGGTGCAGGAGGCGTAGAGGGCGTCCAGGTCGCGGATGTCGGGGAAGACGGACTGGACCGGTGGCGCCAGACCGGCCGCGCGGGCGGCGACCACGATGCGGGTGCGCGGCCAGTCGAGGCCGGTGCCGTCCCGGATACCGAGGTCGGCGCGGAGGTCGGCCTCGCCGATGGCGATGCCGTGGACGGCGGGGTGTGCGGTGGCGATGGAGTACGCGTGTTCGATGGCGAGAGCGGATTCGAGGAGCGGATAGAGGGGGACGCCGGGGGCGCGGGCCGCGATCCGCCGGATGTCAGTGGCGTGTGCGACCTTGGGGATACGCAGAGCACAGAGGCCGGGGAGTGTGGTCAGGGCCTCGACGTCATGGGGGGTGTTGATGCGGACATGGACCGGAAGCGTCTGGGGGGAAGCGAGAAGTTCGGCTGTGGCGGCCAGCGCGTACTTCTTGCGGTCGGGGGAGACGGCGTCCTCCAGGTCGACGATCACGACGTCGGCGTTGGAGGCAAGGGCCTTGTGCACCACCTCGGGCCGGTCCCCGGGGGCGTACAGCCAGGTGAGGGGGGTGGTCATACGGCGCCCTGGGAGCGGAGAGCTGTGATTTCGGCCCGTGACAGACCGAGTTCGGTGAGGACCTCGTCCGTGTTGGCACCGTGCGGGCGGCCCGCCCAGCGGATGGCACCGGGGGTCTCGGAGAGGCGGAAGAGGACGTTCTGCATCCGAAGGATGCCGAGTTCGGGGTCGGGGACCTCGGTGATGGTGTTCAGCGCTTGGTATTGGGGGTCTTCCATGACGTCACGGATGTCGTAGATGGGGGCGATCGCCGCTTCGGCCTTCTCGAAGGCGGCCATGGCTTCGGCGCGGGTGCGGGACGCGATCCAGCCGCCGACCGCCTCGTCGAGTACGTCGGCGTGCTCGGCACGGCCGCTGCCGGTGCTGAACCACGGCTCGTCGATCAGGTCCGGACGGCCGACCAGATGCATGACGCGTTCGGCGATGGACTGGGCGGACGTGGAGACGGCCAGCCAGGAGCCGTCGGTCGTGCGGTAGGTGTTGCGCGGGGCGTTGTTGCAGGAGCGATTGCCGGTCCGTGTCTGTACGTACCCGGTCTGGTCGTACCAGAGGGGCTGCGGGCCGAGCACGGTCAGGATCGGCTCGATGATCGCCATGTCGACGACCTGGCCGCGGGCAGTGGCGGTGCGGGCGGTGAGCGCCGTCATGACGGCGTACGCGGTGGCGAGCGCCGCGATCGAGTCGGCGAGGCCGAACGGAGGGAGGGTGGGCGGACCTTCGGGCTCGCCGGTGATGAAGGCGAAGCCGCTCATCGCCTCGGCGAGCGTGCCGAAGCCGGGGCGGTGGGAGTACGGGCCGAACTGTCCGAAGCCGGTGACGCGGGTCAGCACGAGGCGGGGGTTGGCTGTGCTCAGCTCCTCCCAGCCGAGCTGCCACTTCTCCAGGGTGCCGGGGCGGAAGTTCTCGATGATCACGTCGGCGGTTTTCGCGAGACGGAGGAGGGTGTCGCGGCCGCCGGGGGCGGACAGATCGAGGGTGACGGTGCGCTTGTTGCGGCCGAGCAGCTTCCACCACAGGCCGACGCCGTCCTTGTCGGGACCGTGACCCCGGGAGGGATCGGGCCTGGTGGGATGCTCGATCTTGATGACCTCCGCGCCGAAGTCGCCGAGCATGGTGGCGGCGAGCGGGCCCGCGAAGAGGGTGGCCAGGTCGAGGACGCGCAGGCCGGTAAGGGGAGCGGCCGGTGGGGGAGTGTGGCTCATGAGGCCTCGTCGATCTCTGATCGGTACGGCATGGAGGTGGAGGCGCCCGGGCGCTGGACGCAGAGGGCGGCGGCGGCCGAGGCCCAGGTGAGGGCCTGTTGTACGGGCATGCCCTCGACGAGCGCGACGGCGAGGGCGCCGACGAAGGTGTCGCCCGCGCCGGTCGTGTCGACGGCCCGTACGCGAGGCGCGGGCACGGTGACGGGATCCGCGCCCCGGGCCGCGTACAGGCTGCCCGCCGAGCCGAGCGTGATCACGACCTCGGGGACCTGACGCAGCAGCGCCTCGGCGGCCATGTGCGGGTCGGCGACGCCGGCGAGGGTGGCCGCCTCGTGCTCATTGGGCACCAACAGGTCCGTGACGGCGAGGAGTTCGGGAGGAAGGGGTTGTGCGGGGGCGGGAGTGAGGACGGTCCGTACACCGTGCCGACGCGCGGCTTCGGCACCGTCGAGCACTGCACTCAGGGGGAGCTCGAGCTGGAGGAGCAGCGCGACGGAGGTGGCGATGAGGGCCTCGTCGCCGGGGGCGAGAGCGGTGACGGTGCCGTTCGCGCCGGGGATGACGACGATCGCATTGCCGCCTTCGTCATCGACGACGATGTGCGCGGTGCCGGAGGGGCCTTCCGCGGTGCGCAGAAGGTCGGTGTCGACGCCGGACGATTCGAGCGTGTGCCGGAGCAGTACGCCGAAGTCGTCCGAGCCGACCGCGCCGATCATCGCGACGTCGCCGCCGGCGCGGGCGGCGGCGACGGCCTGGTTGGCGCCCTTGCCGCCGGGGATCGTACGGAACTCCCTTCCGGTGACGGTCTCTCCGCGTTTCGGCGCGTGCGAGACGTACGCGACGAGGTCCATGTTGGTGCTGCCGAGCACTGCGATGCCGGTCATGGGCGGAGTGCCTCCTGGTGCGTGAGCTGGGCGAGGGTGTCGAAGCCGATGCCGTCGAAGCCGGCGACGGAGGTGGCGAGACGGTTCTTGAGGGGGGTGGTCCAGCGGTCGGGAATCGCGGCGGGGTGGCCGGCGAGCAGGCCCGCGACGGAGCCGGCGGTCGCGCCATTGGAGTCGGTGTCCCAGCCGCCGGAGACGGCACGGCAGATGGAGCCGGTGAAATCGCCGTCGGCGTGGGTGAGGGCGGCGGCGAGGAGGGCGGCGTTGGGGATGACGTGGACCCAGTGGTGGTGGCCGAGGGCGGTGTGGAGCCGGTCCACGACGGTGTCGAAGTCGGGTTCCGCGCGGGCGGTGTCGATGCCGAGTCGGATCGCCTTGGCGAGCCGGGAGCGCGGGGGGATGACGGTGAGGCCGGTCCGCAGACACTGGTGGACGTCGCTCCGGCCGCCGGCCGCGGTGGCGATGGTGGCCGCGATGAACATCGAGCCGTAGACGCCGTTCGCGGTGTGGGTGAGCGACGCGTCGCGATGGGCCTGCGCGGCGGCGGCCGCGGGGTCGCCGGGGTGCGTCCAGCCGTGCACATCGGCGCGGATGGCGGCGCCGATCCACTCCCGGAAGGGGTTGCGGTGGCCGGCGGTGAGCGGGGGTTCGACGCCGGAGAGGAGATTGCGATAGGCGACGCGCTCGGCGGTGAAGGTACGGCCGGCCGGGAGCTCGTCGAGCCAGAGCTGGGCGAGCTGGGCGGTGGTGAACGCCTTCCCGTGGCGCTGGAGGAGAAGGAGGTTGAGGAGGGGGTAGTTCAGATCGTCGTCCTCCGGCATCCCGTCGATGTTCTCGGCGAGTGAGGTGCCGGCGGACCGGCGATTCCAGGGGTGCGCGGCGGCGAGGTCCTGGGGGAGGCCTTTGGCGGTGAACCAGGTGTGGAGGGGCCAGTTGCCGGTGGCGCGAGCGAGACTGCGGATGGCGTGGAGGGGGAGCTTTTCGACGGGCTTGCCGAGGAGGCAGCCGATGGCCCGGCCGAGCCAGGAGGCGTGCAGGGTGTCGGGGTGGGGGTGTCTCTCCCCCGGAGCTTCGCCTGGGTGGGGGTGCCCCCGGCGCAGCCAGGGGGAGTACCCCCATCCCGGAACCGGGAGCTGACCCCCAGGCCCCCGGCCCCTCGGTGGTTCGCGCGAGGACTGGGCGTCGCTATGGGGCTGCGCCTGGCGCGAGGAGGCGGGTTGCCGCCCGCGGGCGTCAGCTGGGGGTGGCGTGGGGGGCCAGGCCGGGCAGGCGGCCTTGATCAATGCGAGAGGCGTCGGCTCTTGCCCCGTCAACGGGGACGGCAGCGGGGCCAGTTCGTCCAGGAGCTCGTACGCCAGGGCCCGAAGCTCCGGTGGCGCGGGTGACGCAGACGCCCCGTCCCGCGGCGGGGACTGGGGGCCGCCCGCGCGTGCCCAGCGGGTGCGGATCTGTGTAGCGTCCCGGCCGTCCTCGTCCGCCTGGCGCAGTTCGTGGCCCACCAGGTCCTCCGGCTGGACCCAGGTGAGGCGGAGGCCGGTCATCGCGGATCCGTCAGATGGGCGAACGCCGTTTCGTGGGTGCGGCGGCGGGTGATGTCGCGGGCGAAGATCTCGCGGGTGACCGCGGTCAGCGCCGCCGCCGGGGCGTGCAGGTCGAGGCGGCTGGCCTCGGCGACCGTCTTCGCCCAGTCACTCGGCACCGCGGACTCGCCGTGGAGCGCGCCCGCGATCGCCCCTGCCATCGTGGCGATCGAGTCGCAGTCGCGGCCGTAGTTGACGGCTCCGAGGACCGTACGGCGGTAGTCGCCGCCGCCCACCAGAAGCATCCCGAGGGCAATCGGGAGTTCCTCGATCGCGTGCAGCCGGGAGGGCCGGCGGGCGGCCAGCGACGGGGCGCGGTAGTCCGGGCCGACTGTGTCGAAGGGGGCGACGGCCGCTCGGAGCGGGGCCAGTGCCGACTCGAAATCCGTGTGGTGCGGGGCGACTTCGGCCACCGCCTCGATCGCCGCGCCCGTGCCGTCCTTGGCCAGCGAGAGTGCCGCGTCCACAACCGTCGCAGGCGTCGCGCCGGGCAGGCACGCCGCGGCGACCGCCGCCGCGAAGACGCCCGCCGCCTCACGTCCGTACGAGGACTGGTGCGCGCCCGCGATGTCGATGGCCTCGGCGTAGGCGGCCGCCGGATGCGCCGCGTTGACCAGGCCCACCGGGGCCATGTACATCGCCGCGCCGCAGTTCACGATGTTGCCGACGCCCGCCTCGCGCGGGTCGTTGTGCCCGTAGTGGAGGCGGGCCACCATCCACTTCTCGGCGAGGAAGACGCGCTGCACGGGGAGCGCCTCCGCCTCGAGCTCCGGAATCCAGCGGGGGTTCGAAATCAGGTCGGGGACCAGATGGTCGGCGACGGCGTACGCGTCGAGGTGGTCGCGGACGGTCGTGTACACGCGGATCAGCGCGTGCGTCATGAGGGTGTCGTCGGTGACGTGTCCGTCGCCCTTGTGGTACGGCGCGATGGGGCGGGCGGTGCGCCAGTCGTCGCCGTGCCACGGGCCGACGATGCCGTGGACGCGGCCGCCGTGCCGCTCCACGATCTGCTCCGGGGTGTAGCCCTCGACCGGGCCGCCGAGCGCGTCACCGACCGCCGCGCCGATCAGGCTGCCGCTGATCCGGTCATCGAGTGTGAGCGTCGCGAGTGTCGTCGTCATATCGGAATTGTCCACCCGGGGCGGTCAGTTCTGTGTGTGCAAGCAGCCCGGCGAGTTCAACGAGATCCGTGCCGGCGAGCCGGGGGAGCGCGCAGCCGGCCAGGGTGCGGCAGGCGTCGCGCCAGGTGGCGGGCACGGCCCCGCCGCCGCCGAGCGCTCCGGTCAGGGCGCCGGCGAGGGCGGGCGCGGAGTCGGCGACGCGGGACAGACAGGCGGCCGCGGGCACGGCTTCCGTGACCCGGCCGCGGGCGGCGGTGGCGATGGCGAGGGCGATGGGGACGGTCTCGGCGGCGGCGACGCCGTAGCTGTAGACGTGGTCGACGATCTGGTGCTCGAGGAGCGGTACGAGTTCGAAGGCGCCGTGGGCGTCGCGGGCGAGCTTGACGGCGTGCTGGGCGTTGCGGCCGATTTCGGTGGCGTCGGGGAGTTCGGCGAGGGCGGCGTCGACGGCGTCGTCGACGGACGCGCCGCCGAGCGCCGCGGCCACGGCGGCGGCCATGGCGCGGGCGCCGTGCACCCCGTCGCCGTCCTGGCTGTAACGCGCGTCGAACTCGGCGAGCGCGGCGGCAGCGGCCGGGTCGCCGGGGTGGACGACGGCGAGGACAACGGCGCGTACGCAGGCGGCGTCGTCGAAGAAGTGCGGGTTGTCGTGGCCGGTGGCGGGCGGGCGGAGGCCGGTGGCGAGATTGCCGAGCCCGGCGCGGACGGAGATCCGGGCGCGGAGGGGGGGTACGGCGGACTCGACCTCGGGGGCGCGGTCGGCGGCCGCGGCGACCTCGCTGGCGAGGGAGTTCCAGGCGAGGTCGACGGCGGCGCGCATCCGGCGGCCGGGCGCGAGCCCTGCGAAGAGATCACCGGCGGCGGTGAGCACGGTCTCGGCGGCGAAGGCGGCCCACTCGGCGTCGTCGGAGGGGCCGAGTCGGAGGGGTTCGGGGGGCTGGTTGAGGGCGATGGGGACGGGGAGCGTGGTGGTCGCGTTCTGCTCGGCGAAGTCGTCGAGCTCACGGGTGAGCCGCCGGGTCCACTCGGGCATCCGCGCGGCCCGATGGCGCGCGGATGGCCATCCGGCGGCGTCCCCCGCAGCGAGCCCGAGGAGCAGCCCTTCGATGGGGCGGGCCGGCGTACGGCCGGAGCCTGCGGCCAGGCCCTTCGTCCCCCCGGAGCCGCTCGGCGCTTCGCGTGACTCGCCGGCCACGCGGGGGCGGCCTCCCGACGGGCGCGCGTGGCCCGGCGCTGCGCCCGGGCGGATGGGTCTGACTTGGACGGGTGCCTGGTCCGTGGCGGCGCTCGGCGCTTCGTGTGAGGGGGTGGGTTGGTGGGTGCGTGGCGCTTCGCGGGTGCGCGTCTTGTCCGTGCCGGGCGTTTCGCACCTCGTGGGGGGCCTCTCGGGGGCGATGCCGTGGCCCGCGCCGGCGCCCGCGGGGATGGGCCTGCCCGCCTCGGCGCTCGGCGGCGAACCCGCTGGGGCAGGGGCTTCGAGTCCCGCGTCCTCGCGCCACCGCGGCTCGCGCGTCATGGCGCCGTCTGTGGGTCGTCGTCCGGGGTGAGCAGTTCCGCGATGTCCAGGACGTGGTGGCCGGTCATCGACGGGAGGCAGCTGCCGCGGACCGGGCCGATGGCCGAGGACCATTCCGGGGGGATCGCGCCGGCCCCGGACATCGCCCCGGCCAGCGCTCCCGCGACCGCCGCCGTGGTGTCCGCGTCGCGGCCCATGTTGACCGCGGTGAGGACCGACGTACGGAAGTCTCCACGGGCCGCCGCGAACGCGCCGAATGCCAGGCCCACCGCCTCCGGGGCCAGGTCCGTCCACGGGTAGCCGCCGATCACCACCGCCGAGCGGACCGCCCGTTCCATCTCCAGGGCGTGCGCGTGGGTGCGCTGAGCCGCGACCACCGCGCGGCGCAGGGAGCGGGCCGTCCAGGAGTCCATCGGGACCACCGACAGCGCCGCTCCGATCACCCCGGCCGGGCCCGCGCCCGCCATCGCCGCGGCGACGCCCGCCGCCACTGCCTGGCCGCCGTAGATGCCCTCGCCGTCGTGGCTGACGGTGCCGTCGATCGCGACCAGTCGCGCCGCCTCCGCCGGGTGGCCCGCCGCGAAGACGCCGAACGGCGCCGCGCGCATCGCCAGCCCGTCGCTCCACGCGTGCCGGTGCTGGGCCGAGATCGGGGCGGCGAGCCCGCGCCGCAGGTTCTCCAGGGTGCCGCGTTCGCTGAACCCCGCTCCGCGGAACGGGCCTTCGTCCAGATCCGCGATCCAGTGGTGCCACGCATTCTCGACATGCGCGACGGTCAGCGCCGAGCCGTGCCGCGCCAGCAGCAGGCCGGAGAAGATCGCGTACTCCGTGTCGTCCGTACCCTCCGGGTCCTCGCTCACGAAGCCTTCGATACGGCCCCAGCGGCGGCGGATCTCCGACGGCCGCATGTTCTCGGCGGGAGCGCCGAGGGCATCGCCCACCGCGAGGCCGAGCAGTGCGCCACAGGCCCGGTCGCGGAGTACGGCGGCGGCCGTAACAGGGGCGGTGGGGGCGCGGGCGGCGGGATCAGCGGGATTGCATGCAATCAAGTCCATGGGGCGGGCCCCTTTCGCGCGCACCGAGCCTGTTCCTGCATCTGTGCCACATGCGACGCGGGACGAGTCTGAGAAACGTGTCTGTCACCCGCCTGACTACAGGTAAGTACGGCCTGCCTTGCTGGCGCGCCCCTTACATAGTGCGTATTTTCGAGGGTGTTGAGGGGGGAGCGGGACCACCGGGCCCGCTGCCGGAGAAAAGGGGAGAACTGTGTCCATCATCGAAACCGGGGCGACGCTCCACGAAGCGCACCGCGACAACCACACCCACCGTGATGTCAACGGCGGCTGGCTGCGCCCCGCGGTCTTCGGCGCGATGGACGGACTGGTCTCCAACCTCGCCCTGATGACGGGTGTCGCGGGCGGCGCCGTGTCCCAGCAGGCGATGGTCATCACGGGGCTCGCCGGACTCGCCGCGGGCGCCTTCTCGATGGCGGCCGGCGAGTACACCTCGGTGGCCTCCCAGCGGGAGCTCGTCCAGGCCGAACTGGACGTCGAGCGGCGGGAGTTGCACAAGCACCCGGTGGACGAGATGGAGGAGCTCGCCGCACTGTACGTGGCCCGCGGCGTCGAGCCCGCGCTCGCCCGCGAGGTGGCGATGCAGCTCTCCAAGGACCCCGAGCAGGCGCTGGAGATCCACGCCCGCGAGGAGCTCGGCATCGACCCGGACGACCTGCCGTCGCCGGCCGTCGCCGCTGTCTCGTCCTTCGGATCGTTCGCGCTGGGCGCGCTGCTGCCCCTACTGCCGTATCTCCTGGGCGCGAGCTCCCTGTGGCCCGCGGTGCTGCTCGCGCTGGTCGGGCTCTTCGCCTGCGGCGCGCTCGTCGCCCGGGTGACCGCGCGCAGCTGGTGGTACAGCGGACTGCGCCAGCTGGTCCTCGGCGGCGCGGCGGCGGCGGTCACCTACGGGCTCGGGACGCTGTTCGGTGCGGCCCTCTGACCTGGTTCCGAATCCGCGGCCTGCTGATCCGGCACTCCGATTCCGCGGCCCTCTGATCCGGCTCTCCGGAGCCGCGGCCTTGATCCCCGGCATCCCCTCATCCGAGGTCCCAGGACGCGGCAGAACCATCGAGCAGGAAGCACCGGCTCCCACCAGGGGCCGGTGCTTCCGCGCACGACCCTGGCCGGTCACCTCGAAGGATGTGACGTACGCCCCCTCTCGGGAAACAGCCCCAGGTGAGACACTATGAATGCCGCTACGTATGTAGCCGTTACTCGGGGGTTTCGAGTCCTTAATCACCGGGCATGAGCCGTAGGCGCTGCGGGCAATGAAGCCTGCTCTGCGACGGGCCGGTGGATATCGATATGTCCGACTGTGACCCACAATTCACCGCTTTACGCGGTGTCCGCATGCTGGAATGATCTATCCGCTTTTCGAGAAGCACTCCATCATGTAACCTGCACGAAATTTCGCGGAGGGCCAACGTCGTCCCTCGGTAGTTGCATATGCCACGACGACGACGGGAGTGCCAATGCGTTCCGACGCCTGGTCGCCCATGGACGGTCGCCCCGCCCCTCAGGGGCTGTACGACCCCCGTAACGAACACGACGCATGCGGCGTCGGGTTCGTGGCCACCCTCACTGGTGTTGCCAGCCATGAGCTGGTCGAGCAGGCGCTGACCGTACTGCGTAATCTTGAGCACCGCGGTGCCACCGGCTCCGAGCCCGACTCGGGTGACGGCGCGGGCATCCTGCTTCAGGTCCCGGACGCATTTTTGCGTGAGGTCAGCAATTTCGAGCTTCCCGAGGCCGGTTCGTATGCCGTCGGCATCGCCTTCCTGCCGGCCGACGACTCCACGGGTGCCGTCTCACGTATTGAGACGATTGCCGCTGAAGAGGGCCTGACGGTCCTCGGCTGGCGCGAGGTCCCGGTCAGCCCGGATCTGCTCGGCAACGGCGCGCGCGTCACCATGCCGGCCTTCTCCCAGCTCTTCGTCTCGGACGGACCGGACGGTGCCAGCAAGGGCATCGCGCTGGACCGCAAGGCGTTCGTGCTGCGCAAGCGCGCCGAGCGCGAGGCCGGCGTCTACTTCCCCTCGCTCTCCGCCCGCACCATCGTCTACAAGGGCATGCTGACCACCGGCCAGCTGGAGCCCTTCTTCCCGGACCTTTCCGACCGCCGCCTGGCGACCGCCGTCGCGCTCGTGCACTCGCGGTTCTCGACCAACACCTTCCCGAGCTGGCCGCTCGCCCACCCGTACCGCTTCGTCGCGCACAACGGCGAGATCAACACGGTCAAGGGCAACCGCAACTGGATGCGTGCCCGTGAGTCGCAGCTCGCCTCGGAGCTCTTCGGCTCGGACAAGCTGGAGCGGATCTTCCCGGTCTGTACGCCCGACGCCTCCGACTCCGCGTCCTTCGACGAGGTCCTGGAGCTCCTCCACCTCGGCGGCCGCTCCCTGCCGCACTCCGTGCTGATGATGGTCCCCGAGGCGTGGGAGAACCACGACTCCATGGACCCGGCCCGGCGCGCCTTCTACCAGTACCACTCCACGATGATGGAGCCCTGGGACGGCCCGGCCTGTGTCACCTTCACCGACGGCACCCAGGTCGGTGCGGTCCTCGACCGCAATGGCCTGCGCCCCGGCCGCTACTGGGTCACAGACGAGGGACTCGTAGTCCTCTCCTCCGAGGTCGGCGTTCTCGACATCGACCCGGCCAAGGTCGTCCGCAAGGGCCGCCTCCAGCCCGGCAAGATGTTCCTCGTCGACACCGCCGAGCACCGCATCATCGAGGACGACGAGATCAAGTCCTCGCTCGCCGCCGAGCATCCGTACCAGGAGTGGCTGGAGGCCGGCGAGATCGAGCTCGAGGACCTGCCCGAGCGCGAGCACATCGTCCACACCCACGCCTCCGTCACCCGCCGCCAGCAGACCTTCGGGTACACCGAGGAGGAGCTGCGCGTCATCCTCGCGCCCATGGCCAGGACCGGCGGTGAGCCGCTCGGCTCCATGGGTACGGACTCCCCGATCGCGGCCCTGTCCGAGCGCCCCCGGCTGCTCTTCGACTACTTCACCCAGCTGTTCGCGCAGGTCACCAACCCGCCGCTGGACGCCATCCGCGAGGAGCTCGTCACCTCGCTGTACTCCTCGCTGGGCCCGCAGGGCAACCTGCTCGAGCCGACCGCTGCCTCCTGCCGGTCCGTCACGCTGCCCTTCCCCGTGATCGACAACGACGAGCTGGCCAAGCTCATCCACGTCAACGCCGACGGCGACATGCCCGGCATGACCGCCGCGACCCTCTCCGGTCTCTACCGCGTGAGCGGCGGCGGCGACGCCCTCGCGGCCCGTATCGAAGAGATCTGCGCCGAGGCCGACGCCGCCATCGAGGACGGCGCCCACCTGATCGTTCTCTCCGACCGGCACTCGGACGCCGAGCACGCGCCGATCCCGTCGCTGCTGCTCACCTCCGCCGTGCACCACCACCTCATCCGCACCAAGCAGCGCACCGAGGTGGGCCTGCTCGTCGAGGCCGGCGACGTACGCGAGGTGCACCATGTCGCGCTTCTCATCGGCTACGGCGCGGCCGCAGTCAACCCTTACCTCGCGATGGAGTCGGTCGAGGACCTGGTCCGCGCCGGCACCTTCATCGAGGGCCTGGAGCCCGAGAAGGCCATCCGCAACCTCATCTACGCGCTGGGCAAGGGCGTCCTGAAGGTCATGTCCAAGATGGGCATCTCGACCGTCGCCTCCTACCGTGGCGCGCAGGTCTTCGAAGCCGTCGGCCTCGACGAGGCCTTCGTGGAGAAGTACTTCAACGGCACCGCCACGAAGATCGGTGGAGCCGGACTCGACGTCACCGCCAAGGAGGTCGCCGCCCGGCACGCCAAGGCCTACCCGGCCTCCGGCATCGCGGCCTCGCACCGTGCGCTGGAGATCGGCGGCGAGTACCAGTGGCGGCGTGAGGGCGAGCCGCACCTCTTCGACCCGGAGACGGTCTTCCGGCTGCAGCACGCCACGCGCTCGCGCAGCTACGACATCTTCAAGAAGTACACGGACCGGGTGAACGAGCAGTCCGAGCGGCTGATGACGCTGCGCGGCCTGTTCGGCTTCAAGACCGACCGGCAGCCCATCCCGGTCGACGAGGTCGAGCCGGTCTCCGAGATCGTCAAGCGCTTCTCGACCGGTGCCATGTCGTACGGCTCCATCTCGAAGGAGGCGCACGAGACCCTCGCCATCGCCATGAACCAGCTGGGCGGCAAGTCCAACACCGGTGAGGGCGGCGAGGACGCGGACCGTCTGTACGACCCGAAGCGCCGCTCGTCCATCAAGCAGGTCGCCTCCGGCCGCTTCGGTGTGACCTCCGAGTACCTGGTCAACGCGGACGACATCCAGATCAAGATGGCGCAGGGCGCGAAGCCCGGCGAGGGCGGCCAGCTGCCCGGCCACAAGGTCTACCCCTGGGTGGCCAAGACCCGGCACTCCACGCCCGGCGTCGGTCTGATCTCCCCGCCGCCGCACCACGACATCTACTCCATCGAGGACCTGGCTCAGCTGATCCACGACCTCAAGAACGCCAACCCGGCCGCGCGTATCCACGTGAAGCTGGTCTCCGAGGTCGGTGTCGGCACGGTCGCCGCGGGTGTCTCCAAGGCGCACGCGGACGTCGTCCTGATCTCCGGCCACGACGGCGGCACCGGCGCTTCTCCCCTTACGTCGCTGAAGCACGCGGGCGGCCCCTGGGAGCTCGGCCTCGCCGAGACCCAGCAGACCCTGCTGCTCAACGGCCTGCGCGACCGCATCGTCGTCCAGACCGACGGCCAGCTGAAGACCGGCCGTGACGTCGTCATCGCCGCTCTGCTCGGCGCCGAGGAGTTCGGTTTCGCGACCGCGCCGCTCGTCGTCTCCGGCTGCATCATGATGCGCGTCTGCCACCTTGACACCTGCCCGGTCGGCATCGCCACGCAGAACCCGGTGCTGCGCGACCGGTTCGCCGGCAAGGCCGAGTACGTCGTCAACTTCTTCCAGTTCATCGCCGAGGAGGTCCGTGAGCTCCTCGCCGAGCTGGGCTTCCGTTCGATCGAAGAGGCCGTCGGCCACGCGGAACTGCTCGACACCGAGCGGGCCGTGGACCACTGGAAGGCGCAGGGCCTCGACCTGGCTCCGCTCTTCCACGTCCCCGAGCTGCCGGACGGCGCGGTGCGCCACGCGCTGGTCGAGCAGGACCACGCTCTGGAGAAGGCGCTCGACAACGAGCTGATCGAGCTCGCCGCCGAAGCGCTGAAGGCCGCCACCGCCGAGGAAGCCCAGCCGGTCCGCGCGCAGGTCGCGATCCGCAACATCAACCGGACCGTCGGCACGATGCTCGGTTACGAGGTGACGAAGAAGTTCGGCGGTGCGGGCCTGCCCGAGGACACCATCGACATCACCTTCTCCGGCTCGGCCGGCCAGTCCTTCGGCGCGTTCCTGCCGCGCGGTGTGACGCTGCGACTGGAGGGCGACGCCAACGACTACGTCGGCAAGGGCCTCTCCGGCGGCCGCGTCATCGTTCGCCCGGACCGGGGCGCCGACCACCTCGCCGAGTACTCCACCATCGCGGGCAACACCATCGCCTACGGTGCGACCGGCGGCGAGCTGTTCCTGCGCGGCCGCACCGGCGAGCGCTTCTGCGTCCGCAACTCCGGCGCCACGGTCGTCTCGGAGGGCGTGGGCGACCACGGCTGCGAGTACATGACCGGCGGCCACGCGGTGGTGCTGGGCGAGACGGGTCGTAACTTCGCGGCCGGCATGTCCGGCGGTGTCGCGTACGTCATCGACCTCGACCGCGACAACGTCAACGTCGGCAACGTCGACGCCATCGAGACCCTCTCGGACGCCGACAAGCAGTGGCTGCACGATGTCGTGCGCCGCCACCAGGAGGAGACGGGCTCCACCGTCGCGTCGAAGCTGCTGGCCGAGTGGTCCGTCGCGGTGGACCGATTCAGCAAGATCATCCCGACCACGTACAAGGCAGTGCTCGCCGCCAAGGACGCCGCTGAGCTCGCCGGTCTCTCCGAGCAGGAGACCACCGAGAAGATGATGGAGGCGGCGACCAATGGCTGACCCCAAGGGCTTCCTGACCACCGGACGCGAGGTCGCCAAGACCCGTCCCGTCGCGGAGCGCGTCAAGGACTGGAACGAGGTCTACGTTCCCGGCTCGCTGCTGCCGATCATCAGCAAGCAGGCCGGGCGCTGCATGGACTGCGGCATTCCGTTCTGCCACAACGGCTGCCCGCTGGGAAACCTCATCCCCGAGTGGAACGACTACGCCTATCGCGAGGACTGGGCGGCGGCGAGCGAGCGGCTGCACGCGACGAACAACTTCCCTGAGTTCACCGGCCGTCTGTGCCCCGCTCCGTGCGAGTCGGCCTGCGTCCTCGGCATCAACCAGCCGGCCGTCACCATCAAGAACGTCGAAGTCTCGATCATCGACAAGGCCTGGGACAGCAATGACGTACGGCCCCAGGCGCCGGAGCGGCTGACCGGCAAGACGGTCGCGGTCATCGGCTCGGGCCCGGCGGGTCTCGCCGCCGCCCAGCAGCTGACCCGGGCCGGCCACACGGTCGCCGTCTATGAGCGCGCGGACCGCGTCGGGGGACTTCTGCGGTACGGCATCCCCGAGTTCAAGATGGAGAAGGTGCACATCAACCGCCGTATCGAGCAGATGCGGGCGGAGGGCACGAAGTTCCGTACGGGCGTGGAGATCGGCCGCGACATCGACGCGGCGAAGCTGCGCAAGCGGTACGACGCGGTGGTCATCGCGGCCGGCGCGACCGTCTCGCGCAACCTGCCCGTCCCGGGCCGTGAGCTGAACGGCATCCACTTCGCCATGGACTACCTGCCGCTCTCCAACAAGGTGCAGGAGGGCGACTTCGTGGCCCCGCCGATCACGGCGGAGGGCAAGCACGTGGTCGTCATCGGCGGCGGCGACACCGGCGCGGACTGCGTCGGCACGGCGCACCGGCAGGGCGCGGCGTCCGTCACACAGCTGGAGATCATGCCGCGTCCCGGCGAGGAGCGGCCGTCGGGCCAGCCGTGGCCGACGTACCCGATGCTGTACAAGGTCACCTCGGCGCACGAGGAGGGCGGCGAGCGGGTCTACTCCGTCTCGACGACGCACTTCGAGGGCGACGAGGACGGCAACGTCCAGTTCCTGCACCTCGTCGAGGTGGAGTTCAAGGACGGCAAGCTGGAGCAGAAGCCGGGCACGGAGCGCAAGCTGCCCGCGCAACTGGTCACGCTGGCGATGGGCTTCACCGGCACGGACCAGGAGAACGGTCTGGTCCAGCAGTTCGGCCTGGACCTGGACGAGCGGGGCAACATCACGCGGGACGCGGACTTCGCGACGAACGTCGACGGCGTGTACGTCGCGGGTGACGCGGGCCGTGGACAGTCGCTGATCGTGTGGGCGATCGCCGAGGGCCGCTCGGCGGCGCGCGGTGTGGACCGCTACCTGACGGGGGCGAGCGAGCTGCCGGCTCCGATCCGACCGACGGACCGTGCGCTGACGGTCTGACCTCTCGACGTCCCGTACAACGGCGTACGGAACTGAATGCGGCGCCTGCCCTGTCCCCGACCGGACTATGGGTGGGCGCCGCGGCGCGTTCAGCCCTGGGCGGTGTACGAGACGAAGTCGCCCCATGCGGCGGGGGAGAGCGCAAGCTGAGGACTGCTTGTCCTTGGAGTCCCGAACGTGCACGGTGTCGGGGCAGGCGGCCTCAACTGCTACCTCACCTGCCCCATCGGCAGGGGAAGTTCCTCCTCGTGTGACGTAATCTCGACCTCCCCATCCGCCCCGTCCCATTGCACGAACGGAGCCCCGCATGGCGGCCATCAGCCTCCGTAAGGTCGAGGAGACCGCGCCCGCGCTCGTCAGCCTCTACAAGAGCGCGGGTGCCTGTCTGGAGAAGCACCGGCTGAGCGGGGAGCATGCGGCCGTCTATCTGGTGCTCGACTACTCCGGCTCCATGAAGGACTACTACAAGGACGGCAGCGTCCAGGCCCTCGCCGACCGGGTGCTCGGGCTGTCGGCCCATCTCGACGACGACGGCCGGGTGCCCGTCGTCTTCTTCTCCACGGACATCGACGCGGTCACGGACATCGCCCTGGAGAACCACCGCGGACGGGTCGACGAGATCGTTGCGGGCCTCGGGCACATGGGGAAGACCAGCTACCACCTGGCCATGGACGCCGTCATCGACCACTACATCGACAGCGGCTCGACCGCCCCCGCGCTCGTCGTCTTCCAGACGGACGGCGGTCCGATCAGCAAGCTCGCCGCCGAGCGCTATCTGTGCAAGGCGGCGAAGCTGCCGCTGTTCTGGCAGTTCATCGGCTTCGGCAACAAGCGCAGCTCGCAGTTCGACTTCCTGCACAAGCTCGACGAACTCGCCGTGCCCGCCAAGCGCGCCGTCGACAACGCGGGCTTCTTCCACGCCGGACTCGACCCGCGGCAGGTCCCGGATGCGGAGCTGTACGACCGGCTGGTCGCCGAATTCCCCCTCTGGCTGGCCGCGGCCCGCACGCAGGGGATCGTGCGATGACGGTACGGGTGCTCAGGGCGGCGGACCGTACGGCCATCCCCTGGCAGAACGGCGGCGGCGTCACCCGCGAGATCGCCGTCTCGCCCGAGGGCGCGGGGACGGACACCTTCGACTGGCGGATCAGCCTCGCGGATGTCGGCGCGGACGGACCGTTCTCCGCGTTCCCCGGCATCGACCGCACCCTGACCGTGGTCGAGGGCGCCGGGATGGACCTCATGGTGGGCGGCGAGCACCACATCGTCGACGAGCAGTACTGGCCTCACGACTTCCCCGGGGACTTGGAGACGGATGGCCGTCTCCTCGACGGGCCCGTCGTGAACTTCAACGTGATGTATCGCAGGGGGCATACGGAAGCGGAGACCGCAGTCGTGCGCGGCACCGTCCGGCTCATGGTCCCCGAGGGCGGGGCGGTCCTGGCCGTAGCGATTGAGGACGGCGCTGTGCTCGATGGGGCGGGCATCGAACTCGGGTGCTACGACGCGGTGTTGGCGACGGGCGAGTCGCCAGGTGTGCTCCGGACGCAGGGGTTCGCGGTGGTGGTCACGCTGTCGGGCGAGTGAGCGGGTCTCCGCTCCGGGTACGTACCCGGTAGTTGTGCACCTTCCGCCCCGAAACGGCATCCGAGCCGGTGCTTGGCTGTGAAACCCGACAGAAGGTGTCGGGTTTCCACGGTTCGATGGGCTTATGACCTCTTCCACGTGGGCAGATTTCCAGGCGGCCGAGCCGGCCTTCGCCGAGTCCGTTCAGAAGCGATTCCAGCAGTACAAGCATCATGTCCTGGCCACCCTGCGCAAGGACGGGTCCCCGCGGGTGACCGGCCTCGAAGTGGACTTCCGCTTCGGTGAGCTGTGGCTCGGCATGATGCCGTACTCCCGTAAGGCGCAGGACCTCCAGCGCGATCCGCGCTTCGCGATCCACACGAACCCGGGCTCCGACGACTCCATGGACGGCGGCGATGTACGGATCGGCGGCCGCGCGGTGGAGGTGACCGATCCCGAGGTGATCGGCCGGTTCACGGTGGAGGTCAAGCCGCCGGAGCCGTTCCATCTGTTCCGGGTGGAGCTGGGCGAGGTGGTGCAGACGTACGTCGACGGCGAGGAACTGGTCGTACGGGCCTGGCGGCCGGGCGCGGCCGTCCGCACGCAGCGGCGTCGCTGAGTCAGCCGGCGAGCACCCGCGCCCGGCACTGGGCGGGGGTGCCCCAGGCGTCGCGCAGCGGACGCGCCTTGCGCAGCCAGAGCGAGAGGTCGAGCTCGTCGGTGTAGCCGACCGCGCCGTGCAGCTGGAGCGCGGTGCGGGCGGCGGCGTACGCGGCCTCACCGGCGGTGACCTTGGCCGCGGCGATGTCGGCGCCGTCCATGGGTATCGGCCGAACTGCTTCAGGAGCTGACCGCCAAGGAGGACTTCGGCCGGTATGCCGAACCGTGGGAGATCGCCAACGCCATCGTCTTCCTGACCAGCGGCTACTCCTCGTATCTGACCGGCGAGGTCCTCTCCGTCAGCAGCCGGCATGCATAGGACGAGAATGGTCAGGTGCCGACAAACAGCAAGAAGAAGACCCAGGTGACCGCCTCGCCCGAGCGCCGCCGCGAGCTCCTCGACACCGCCGCCGAGGTGTTCGCCGCCCAGGGGTACAACGCCACCACCGTCCGCAAGATCGCGGACCAGGCGGGAATGCTCGCCGGCAGCCTCTACTACCACTTCGATTCCAAGGAATCGATCCTCGACGAGATCCTCTCCACCTTCCTCGACGAGCTCTGGCAGGGCTACGACGCCGTGCTCGCCGCCGGGCTCGGGCCCAGGGAGACCATCGAGGCCCTCGTCACCGAGTCCTTCCGGGAGATCGACCGGCACCGCGCCGCCGTCGCGATCTACCAGAAGGAGTCCAGGCACCTGGCGGCGCAGCCCCGCTTCCACTACCTCACCGACTCGCAGCAGAAGTTCGAGAAGGCGTGGCTCGGGGACGCTGGAGCGCGGCGTCGCGGACCGGGTCTTCCGCGCCGACCCGGACATCCGGCTCACCTACCGGTTCGTGCGCGACACGGTGTGGGTCGCCGCCTCCTGGTACCGGCCGGGCGGGCAGCACAGCCCCGAGGAGATCGCCCGGCAGTACCTGTCGATGGTGCTGGACGGGATCGCCGTACGTACGTAACCGACTGAGGAGTTGTCATGGTTGAGGCCTACATAGTCGAAGCGGTTCGCACCCCGGTGGGCAGGCGCAGGGGCGGCCTTGCCCAGGTCCACCCGGCGGACCTGGGCGCGCATGTACTGAAGGCCTTGGTCGCACGCTCCGGAGTCGATCCGTCCGCCGTCGAGGACGTCGTCTTCGGCTGCCTGGACACGGTGGGCCCGCAGGCCGGCGACATCGCCCGTACGGCATGGCTGGCGGCGGGACTGCCCGAAGAGGTCCCGGGTGTGACGATCGACCGCCAGTGCGGGTCGTCGCAGCAGGCCGTGCACTTCGCGGCGCAAAGCGTGCTCTCGGGCACCCAGGACCTGGTCGTCGCCGGCGGCACCCAGAACATGACGCAGATCCCCATCGCGTTCGCGTCACGGCAGGCCGCCGAGCCGCTCGGACTGGCCGAAGGCCCGTTCGCGGGCAGCGAGGGATGGCGGGCCAGGTACGGCGAAGCGCCGGTCAACCAGTTCCACGGTGCGCAGCTGATCGCGGAGAAGTGGGGGATCTCGCGGCGCGACATGGAGGTGTTCGCGCTCACTTCCCACCGGCGTGCGGTTCGTGCGATCGACGAGGGCCGCTTCGAGCGGGAGCTCGTGGCGTACGGAGACGTAACGGTCGACGAGGGTCCGCGGCGCGACACGACACTGGAGAAGATGGCGGCCCTGAAGCCGGTCCTGGAGGGCGGCACCATCACGGCCGCGTGCTCCTCGCAGGTCTCGGACGGCGCGGCGGCGATGCTGATCGCGAGCGAGCGGGCCGTGGCCGAGCACGGTCTCACCCCGCGGGCCCGGATCCACCATCTCTCCGTACGGGGCGAGGACCCGATCCGGATGCTGTCGGCGCCGATCCCGGCGACGGCGTACGCGCTCAAGAAGACCGGTATGTCCATCGACGACATCGACCTGGTCGAGATCAACGAGGCCTTCGCGCCCGTGGTGCTCGCCTGGCTGAAGGAGACCGGCGCGGACCCGGACAAGGTCAATGTGAACGGCGGCGCGATCGCCCTGGGCCATCCTCTGGGCGCCACGGGCGTGAAGCTGATGACGACGCTGCTGCATGAACTGGAGCGCACGGGAGGCCGGTACGGACTGCAAACGATGTGTGAAGGGGGAGGCCAGGCCAACGTCACGATCATCGAACGGCTGTGAACACGAGCCTTTTCGGCGCGGGCGTGCTACCGTGAGGGCGTTGCAGTTTTGGTACCCATGAACTTTATGTGCGCCTGACGGGAATGCTTCCTCAGGCGCACATTATTGTTTCCGGCTTCTCCGGATGGGGCTCAATATCGCGACAGGAAACTCACGAGGTGTGGGTTTCCGGCTTGCCCCTGTTTTAGGAGAATGACATGGCTACTGGAACCGTGAAGTGGTTCAACTCGGAAAAGGGCTTCGGCTTCATTGAGCAGGACGGCGGCGGCGCCGACGTCTTCGCTCACTACTCGAACATCGCCACCTCGGGCTTCCGCGAGCTCCAGGAGGGCCAGAAGGTTTCCTTCGACGTCACGCAGGGCCAGAAGGGCCCGCAGGCGGAGAACATCGTCCCGGCCTAATAGCTGGACGCGAACCTCGCAGCCGGGGCCCGCACCGTGAAGGTGCGGGCCCCGGCTTGTGCTGTCTCACATGCCCAGGAGGGCAATATCCGCATGACTCGCTCCGAACGCCCGGCCCGCCCGACCCGAAAGCGCCCGGTCAATTCCCGCGCCACGGGCCCAGTGAAGGGTTCCGGCAAGGCTCCCGCCCGCAAGGTGGCGCCCCCGCAGGAATTCACGCTGCCGGAAACCATCACCCCCGCGCTGCCCGCCGTCGAGGCGTTCGACGAGCTGGACATGCCGGCCGCCCTGCTGAAGACCCTCGCGGCGCAGGGCGTGACCGAGCCCTTCCCGATCCAGGCCGCGACCCTGCCGAACTCCCTCGCCGGCCGAGACATTCTGGGCCGCGGGCGCACCGGCTCCGGCAAGACCCTCGCCTTCGGGCTCGCGCTGCTCGCCCGCACCGCGGGCCGGCGCGCCGAGCCGCGGGCGCCGCTCGCGCTCGTCCTCGTACCGACGCGTGAGCTCGCGCAGCAGGTCACCGACGCGCTTTCGCCGTACGCGACCTCCGTGCAGCTGCGGCTGGCGACGGTCGTCGGCGGGCTGTCGATCAGCAAGCAGTCGGGCGCGCTGCGGCGCGGCGCCGAGGTGCTCGTGGCCACGCCCGGGCGGCTCAAGGACCTGATCGAGCGCGGCGACTGCGTGCTCGACCGGGTGGCGATCACCGTCCTCGACGAGGCTGACCAGATGGCCGACATGGGCTTCATGCCGCAGGTCACGGCGCTGCTCAAGCAGGTCGAGGCGGACGGTCAGCGGATGCTGTTCTCGGCGACGCTGGACAAGAACATCGACCGGCTCGTACGGATGTTCCTCACCGACCCCGTCGTGCACTCCGTCGACCCGTCCGCGGGCGCGGTCACCACGATGGAGCACCATGTGCTGCACGTGGCGGACGAGACGGACAAGAAGGCCGTGGCCGTGCGTATCGCGGCGCGCGACGGACGGGTGATCCTCTTTGTGGACACCAAGCGCGGCGCCGACCGGTTCGCCAAGAGGCTGCTCGCCAGTGGCGTACGTGCGGCCGCCCTGCACGGCGGCCGCTCGCAGCCGCAGCGCAACCGCACGCTCGACCAGTTCAAGAACGGGCAGGTCACCGCGCTGGTCGCGACGAACGTGGCGGCCCGTGGCATCCATGTCGACGATCTCGACCTGGTCGTGAACGTCGATCCGCCTGTCGACCACAAGGACTACCTGCACCGCGGTGGGCGCACCGCGCGGGCGGGCGAGTCCGGCAGCGTCGTGACGCTGGTGCTGCCCGAGCAGCGGCGTGAGATGACCCGGCTGATGGCGGACGCGGGCATCAACCCGCGCACGGCGAGGATCAAGTCGAGCGACGACGAGCTCAGCCGTCTCACCGGGGCGCGCGAGCCGTCGGGGGTCGCGGTCACGATCGAGGTGCCGCAGCCGGTCGTCCAGCAGCGGCCGCAGCGCCGCCGCGCCCAGGTCCCCGGCCAGGGCGGCCGCGGCGGCGCCCAGTCGGGCACCGCGGCCGGCGCCCGCACCCGCGGCCGCCGCGGGGGGCAGGCCGGCCGCCCGGGGCGTGGCGCGGCGGGCGGGGCTCAGGGGGGCCGCCGCACTGCGGTTTAGTGCGCTGACGGGGCGGGGCGAGCGCCGACTGCGGGCGTTCCCCTGGGGCTCCGCCCCAGACCCCGCGCCTCAAACTCCCCCAGACTCCGTCCGGGGGACCCCCGCGGGGCTGGATTTCGGGCTTCGCCCCGGGGCCTGCGGCTCAGGTGTCGGTGGGGCTGGATTTCGGGGCTTCGCCCCGGGGCTGTGAGCCCCGGGGCCCGTGCGTCAGCCTCGATCTACCGGCGAACCGCCGGCCCAGCGCACTCGGAGGGCATTTGCCTGCCCATGTCATCAATGTTTCTACATGGGTGGTATGGGCTGTTCCGCCCATATGGTCTTGCCGTGGGCGCTGTGCCGGGTACCCCAGCGATGGGCAAGCAGGGTCACCATGGCCAGTCCGCGTCCGCCCTCGTCGGTCTCGGCGGCCCGCAGGACCCGGGGGGTGGTGGCGCTGCCGTCGGACACCTCGCAAATCAGGTGCCGGCTGCGCAGCAGACGGAGCCGGACCGGCCCCCGGCCGTAGCGGACGGCGTTGGTGACCAGTTCGCTCACAATCAGTTCGGTGATGTCGATCAGGGGCTCCAGCCCCCAGGCCGTCAGCTGTGCGGTGGCCAGGGACCGTGCCTGGCCGGCGGCGATGGGGCCGTCGGGCAGCAGCCAGGCGGCGACCTGCTTGGGAGACAGGGCCTGTGGCCTGGCGAGGAGCAGGACGGCATCATCCTCGGCATCGTGCGGGGAGGTCAGCGCGGTGGTCAGGGTGTGGCACAGGTGGTCGAGCCCGGGAGCGGTCTCGGTACCCGCAAGGGGGTCGGCCAAGGCGTTGGTGAGGGCCATGGCCAGCCTGCTGATCCCGCTCTCGATGTCCCGGCTGCGGGTTTCCACCAGTCCGTCGGTGTAAAAGGCGAGCAGGCTGTTGTCGGGCAGCTCCAGCTCGGCCGTCTCGAACGGCGGGTTCCCCACACCGAGGGGCGGATTGTTCGGCAGGTCGAGGATGTCGATGGCTCCATCCGGGCGGACGAGCACCGGGGGCGGATGCCCGGCCCGCGCGAAGGTCGCGGTGTGGGTCGCAGGGTCGTAGACGGCGTACAGGAAGGTGGCGTAGAAGTCCTCACCGAGGCGTGCGACCAGCTCGTTGAGACGGGTGAGCAGGTCGTCGGGCGTCAATTCCAGATCCGCGAGTGTATACACCGCGGTACGGAGCCGGCCCATCGTCGCTGCTTCGGAGAGGCCGTGCCCCATCACGTCGCCGATGATCAGGGCCACTCGGTCGCTGGAGAGCGGGATCACGTCATACCAGTCGCCGCCGACCTCCATACCTTCACCGGCAGGCAGGTAGCGGACCGCTGTAGTCATGCCAGGCGGCTGCGGGAGGACCTGGGGAAGCAGGCCGCGCTGCAGTTCTACGGCCCGGGCGTGCTCGGCGTCGTAGAGCCTGGCCCGTTCCAGGGCATGTGCGACCAGTCCGCTCAGCGCGGCGAGCAGCGTGCGCTCGTCCTCATCGAGTTCGTGAGGCTCCGGGAAGGCGATGATGCAGCAGCCGATGGGCCTGTCGGAGGCGACCAAAGGCAGGAAGGCCCAGGCCTGCATGGCCGAGGGCCCGATCCGCCAGTTCAGGTGGGGATAGCGGCGGCCATAATCGCTGGCCGAGCCTATGAAGATCGGAGTGCGGGCGCGCAACGAGTCGGAAGTCGGCGACAGCTCGGTCACCGGAGATTCCTCGAGCAAGGCCAGGAAACTCGCTGAGTAACCGGCGGAGCCGACCGTGTGCAGGCGGCCCCCCTCCAGGGTCTGAACGGCCAGTCCCGTCGCTCCGAAGGGCGTGAGGAGATGATCGCCGACAGCGCCGACGACATCCTTCACGGTGACTGCCTCCGAGAGCGCCGAGGTCAGTTGCTGGGTCCGGTTGGTGCGCAGCGCGGCCGCGTGCTCGACCCGGACCCGCTCCGCCCCGCGCAGCCGCGCTTCGGTGATGTCGCTCAACGACAGGGTCAGGCCACTGGCATGCGGATTGATCCGAAAGCGGTACCAGGTACCGACGGTCTGGACGTGCACGTCGAATTCCATCCGCACCCCGGTAGCGGCGGCCTCGCGGCAGCGGGCCTCAAGGCTGGGCTCTCCGATGTGTGGAACGGCCGTCCACAGTATTCGTCCCAGCAGGTCACTACGGGAAGTCCGGAGGATGCCCTCGGCCTGGACATTGACGTAGATGATCCGCCCGTCGCCGTCCGTCACGAACACGCCGTCGGTCGGACGCTTCAGCGCGTATGCGTTCCCGTCCCCGGTCGCGTGACTGCCGGTGTTGTCGTACAACGTCCCCACCGCACGACCCGGCTGCTCATCGGGGCCGGGCAGAACCAGGCCGTTGGACCGTACCCAGCGCGTGTCACCGTCCGGACGGATGATCCGGTACTCGCAGTCGTAGCTGCCGAACGCGACCATGGGCAACGAGATCAGGGGGAGGTCGTCCGGGTGCACCATCTGCATCCAGGTCTCGACCCTGGAGTCGAAGGTTTCCGGGTTCACGCCGTAGATCCGGCAGGAACGCTCGTCGGCGAGGAAGTGACCGGTGCGGATGTCCCAGTCGAATGTGCCCACCTGGGCTGCGTCCAGCATCGGTCCCGGCGCTTCGCCGGGTCCGGACCGAGTGTTTCCTGTCGTCCGGTCCTCACTTTGGGTCAGCCCTGCGAGGTGGCCGCCCAGCAGGCCCGCCACCTCCGTGAGGGAGGCCCTGGCGTCGTCAAAAGCGTTCCCATGCTCGATCAGCATCGACAGTGTTCCCACCGGGGCAGCCCGTGGCCCCAGTGGGAGGACCAGGACACGGGGGGCGAGGGGGCCGACCGCACCAGGGAGTGGGCTGCTGCTGCCGAACGCGCCGGAGACGTCAAGTGGCCCCACCGGGCAGCCGCTCCGCACGGCTACCGCCTGGGGGAGATCCTGGTCCGCGGGCACCCGGTTCCAGGCTTCGGCGAACGCCGGGGGCAGGCCTGCCATGGCCAGCAGACTCAGCCGGGAATGGTGGGGTTCGAGGAGGTGGATGGCGCCTCCCAGGACATTGAGGACCGACACGGTGTGCTGGAGTGCCAGTGCGAGCGGCTCAGCGGCATCCGTGACGGACATCAGACGCAACCGAGCCGCTAGGGCCTCCGGCCCGGCGGCGTACAAGGCATCACTTATGGTCTGCCCCCAGTAGGTGGGAATTTCGTGGTTGGCTTCCGCGGCAACGGGACGCGGATCCGTCTCGGGGGTCCGAAGATTGGGTCGGCCTGTTCATCAGCGCTCTGTCGCCTCTGATCACCGATCCGTCCCGAGGAACGGGACCGCATACCACACTCGAACGGATTTTTACCGCCTTTAATATACTACTTTTGGTCCTGTGTCACGCCGGAGTGCCCAGCGGGGACGCCGTGGCGAACCGGGACGGTGCAGCGGGCCTCACCCCGCCAGGCGTCGCGGCCCTCCTTGACCGCGACGCCGGCGATCCCCAGCGCGGTGATCGGGTCGGCCCACGACCAGGCCGGCGCGGCGCGGGCGGCGGACAGGAACGGCATCACGGCCAGGGACGCCACGGCGAGCAGATCCCCGGGGTCGACGGCTCCGCCTCGCCGCTGCCGGTCAGGGCCCGGATCGCGTCGGCCGATACCCGGCGAGCGCCGCCAAGCCCGACCGCGAGGCCTGACCTCGAAGCCCGGATCACTCTGGGACGGATAGGGTGCCGAGCACGTGCCGGGCCTCGGACATCACCCGGGCGACGAGCTCCGCACAGCTGGGGAAGTCCTCGATCAGCCCGGCGACCTGCCCCGAGGCCATCACGCCCAGGTCGGTGCGGCCCTCGACCATGGACGCCTTGAGGAGCACGGGGGTGTTCCGGCCGGCGGCGGCCAGGAGGCCGATGTCGGGCCGCCGTAGGAGACAACGGTGAGATCAGTGATCCCGGAGCGGAGCAGTGCCCGCACCAGTGCCATGGGCTTACGGCGCGAACCCCAGCCGCCGATGCCGATTGTCATGCCGCTGCGAAGGTGGCCCACGACCTCTTCGGGTGTCATCGTCTTGTCGGTCACGCCTGCTGGTCCTCCTTGCCGAGGGGGTCCTCGCCGAGGGGGTCCTTGCCGAAGGTGTCGCGGACGCGGTCGGCGACCCCGCTGAGGTTGGCCTCGAAGGTGAAGCCCTGCTCGAAGCGGTAGCTGCGGCGTACGTCGACGGGGTCGATGCCATTGATGGCGGCCTTGGCCAGCCGGATGAGGCAGCCGTCCTTCCGGGCGATCTCCCGCGCCAACTCCAGTGCCGCATCGGCCAGTTCGGCACGCGGGACGACCTTCCAGACCGAGCCGTGGGCGTGCAGCTCCTGTGCGGTCGCGGTGCGCGAGGTGTAGTACAGCGCGCGCATCAGATGCTGGGGGACGAGCCGGGCGAGGTGGGTGGCCGCGCCGAGTGCGCCGCGGTCCAGCTCCGGACGAGGACGACCGGGACGCCGTGATGCGGGTGCATCTGAAGGGCCACTTCCTGCCCCTCAGGCATGCCGCCGCGCACTGGTGTGCCGAGGCCAAGGCGGGACGGCCGGTGGCCGCCCGGGTCGTCAACACCACCTCGGGTGCGGGACTGTTGGGCAGCGTCGGCCAGGGCAACTACGCCGCAGCCAAGGCCGGGATCACCGGCCTCACGCTGGTCGCATCGGCCGAGATGGGCCGGTACGGAGTCCAGGTCAACGCCATCGCACCGGCGGCCCGTACGCGTATGACCGAGGCGACCTTCACCGGACTCGCCGCCCTGCCCGAGGACGTCTCGCCGCTCGTCGTCCGGCTCGGCTCGGCCGACAGCGCCGGCGTGACCGGTCGCGTCTTCGAGGCTGAGGGCGGGCGCATCACCGTCATGGAGGGCTGGCGGCCGGGACCCACCGCCGACAAGGGCACGCGCTGGACCCCCGCCGAGGCGGGCGTCGCGGCGATGAAGCTGCTGACCGAGGCGGAGCCGCCGCAGCCTGTGTACGGGGTGCGATAGCCGCGCGGACAACAGGTGAAGGTCGTACACCGCCCGCCCCCGACCCGGTTAACTTCCGGGAAATTCCGCCCAGTTGACGTTGACCCGTCAAGTTCTACGCGCATCAATAGTGCGTATGCGAATCCCCCCACGAATCGCCACCCTCGGTGGCATCGCCGCCCTTGTCTCGACTCTCCTCATCGGCGGTCAGGCCACGGCCACCCCCACGACCGCGGCCGCAGTCGGTGACATCTGCTACTCCGACCTCCCCTCGCAGGCGCACGACACGCTCGATCTGATCGAGTCGGGCGGGCCGTACCCCTACCCCCAGGACGGCACGGTCTTCCAGAACCGCGAGGGCACCGGCGCGCTCCGGCTCCGCTGAGCCCCGCCGGCGGAGGCGAGGTCTGTTCGCGCCGGGCCCGGGCCGGCTGAGGCTGCGCCCCTTGGGCGGCCGGCAGCGCGGGGGCTCTGTTCGCGCCGGGCCCGGGTGGCTGAGGCTGCGCGCCGTTGGGTCAGCGGTGGCGCGGCGGGGTCTGTTCGAGGCGCCGCCTGAGCTTCTCGTTGTGTACGTGGCGTACGGCATCGGCGGCCGTCTCGCGGGCGTACCCGTCCGGGCTCTCGTTCGCGAGAATCCGCGCCAACGCCGATGCGGCACGCGGATCCTGACGTACCGCCAGGCCTCGGGCCGCCTCCGCGGCGGTCTCCACGTCGCGGTCGCCGAGCCGCTCCGCCAGCGCCTCGCGGATCTCGGCCGTATCGGCGTCCACAGCCGCGAGGGCCGTGGTCGCCCAGTCCCTGACATGGGCGTCCGCGTCCCGGCTCAGCGCGATCAGCGCCTCGATGCCCTCCGCGTGGTCGCCCGGCACAAGCCCGAACAGCGAGAGCGCCACCTGGTTGCGCACCTCCGCGTCCGGGTGGCCGGCATGCCGCAGGATCTCCGGCAGCGCGGCCGCGTCCCCGTGGTGCCCGAGCCCCAGGACGACCGCCTGGATCAGCTCGGGCTCCCGCGCCTCGCGGGACAGCTCGCGCAGCAGGGGCAGCGCGCGGGCGGCGAACGGCCGCCGGGGGGCCGCTCCGGCCGACTCACCCGGATCCGTCGAACCCGACCCCGACCCCGAACGCGATCCCGAACCAGAACCCGGGCTCGCGAAGCCCAGTTGCGCCAGCACATCCGCCGCGAAAGCCTGCCGCATCGGGTCGTCGCTCGCGCACCACGCGGACGCCGCCTGGAAGGTCTCCTCGTCGCCGCGGCCCCACAGCGCCAACACCGACTCGATCCAGTCGTCCTGCCCGGGGTCACCGCAGCGCAGGGCCCGATCGGCGAGCTCCGCGTACGGCGTCCGGACCCCCAACTCCCCTTCGAGCAGCGTGACGATCGCCGCGTGGCCGGTCTGCTGCTCATTGCCCGCGAACAGCGTGCCGTCCCGCAGTAGCTCGACGACGACGGTCACCCCGCCGTCCTCCTCGATCCGGTGCGCCACCGCTTCGTACCCCTCGTCCTTCGCGAACGTACGGAGCAGCCCCTCGCGCAGTTCCCGCTCCACATCCCGTACGAGCCACTGTCGGGCCTCCGCGAGTGCCGCCTCCTTTGCGGCGGCGCCGTGCCACAGCAGGGCCCGTACGGTCGACGGGGAGCCGCGGCGGGCGGCCAGCACCAGCGGCTGCTCGCCGCCGGGGCCCGGCAGGTCGGGGCCGGCGCCGTACTCGAGCAGCGCCCACGCGGTCGCGGCGTGGCCCTGCGTCACCGCCCACCGCAGCGCCGTGAAGCCGTACGCCTCCTGCTGGTCGGGCTGTGCGCCCGCGGCGAGCAGGGCTCGTACCACCTCGGTGTGCCCGCCGACCGAGGCCCCGCACAGCGGCAGGTCCCCGCTCTCGGGGCCGCTCGGGCGCCCGGGATCGGCCCCTGCGGCCAGCAGCACCCTGACGATCCCGACTTCGTCGCTCACCGCCGCCAGATAGAGCGGGGTCTGCCCGTCCTCATCGGTCACATCTGCGGGAACCCCGGCCCTCAGCAGCCCCACGACGGCGTCGTCCGCGCCGCTGTGCACCGCCTCGAACAGCGCGCGGACTTTCGCCGCCGGCTCTTTTGTCATATTTCGAGCGTACGGAAGATCGGTCAGGTGTCGCATTCGAGAATCGTCCGGCACAGTCCGCAGCGGGCCCGCACCCGTCCGCGTACGGTCACCCGGATGCGCTGGTGGCAGGTGGGGCAGGGGAAGGAGACGCGCAGCCCGTTCGGGCCGTGCTCGAAGGCGTACGAGGAGGAGCCGGTGTCCGGGTGGTGGGCGGCTGCCCGGCCGGGGTTCTCCAGGGCGTAGCGCCGTTCCTTGGCATAGCGGTGGCGGCCCGTCCAGCCCGCGGTGGTCAGCGGCGGCCGCTGGGCGTCGCGCAGCGCCTGGGCGCGGCCCTTGGCGTACGCGGTGTAGCCCTGCGGGCTGGTGAACCAGGGTGAGGGGTCCTCGTCGAAGGCGATCGCCCGCTTGGCGAGGACGTAACCGAACTCCTCGGGCGTGAGGTAGCCCAGTTTCTGGCTGGTAAGGCTGTCCTCCCGGAACGCGTCGAGCAGCAGCCAGCCCGCGCCGAGATAGGTGGTCGCGGTGTCGGTGAGGATTTCGTTGGCGCGGGTGCCGGGGAAGGACAGGTCGAGCCTGTGCAGAAGCACATGCATGATCTCGTGGGCGAGGGCGGCGCCGATGTCCCTGCGGTGGGTGCGGAAGCGGTCGTTCAGCTCGATGAAGTACTCCGGGCCCGCGGTGAGTTCGACGCTCGCGGCGTGGTGCATCTCGCGGAAGCTCACGATCATCCGGGCCTCGGGCAGTCGCAGGTGCTGGACCAGGGCGCGGGCGACGCGCTGTGCGCCCAGGTACAGATCGTCCTGGTCGGCGAAGGCCACATCGGCGGGCAGGACGCTGGGCGCGTAGGAGAGCACGCCTTCGGGCGAGAGCCGTCTGTGCAGCGCAGTGATGGCCGCCCGCACGGTGTCGAGGTGCGGATAGCCGTGTACGACCTCACTGTCCTTCTCCACCACGTCCCCGTACCCCCATGCACGACGGTCGGCCCGAACTCAACTCTACGCGGAGCGGCGGCGAATCCCCGCCAGGCCCTGTCCGGGCGATCTTCGAGGATCAGCCCGCGGCGTCAGATGCATGGGGTCTCCTCAGGCCCGAAGGGCCTGGGGGACGCATCGCAAGGCGGTGGGGGCACCCCCGGACGAAGTCTGGGGGAGATCGTCCTCGTACTGGACGTACTTGGGCGACTTTCGACAACACAGCGAGGTGCCCTTGCTGTCGTCGCCGGCCCGACAAGATCGCCCGGACAGGGCCTGGTGACGGTGGCCGAAAACTGCTCCTTGTGGCGCGGGTGATCCGCTCTCCATAATCCGGATCACGCTTTGTCGGGCCCATGTCAGCGCGCGGACGATGCCGCGTGGGCACGGCGCGAGCGTAAGTCAACCCCCCCACGAAAGGCAGCCCGTTGAAGCTTATGCGTGTGCTCCAGAGATGCGCGGCGGCCGGCGCCGTCGTCCTCGCCGCGATCAGCCTCCAGCCCACATCGGCCTCGGCCGCCGCGCCACCCGTCGTCGGCGGAACCCGCGCCGCCCAGGGCGAATTCCCGTTCATGGTCCGGCTCTCCATGGGCTGTGGCGGCGCGTTGTACGCCAAGGACATCGTGCTGACCGCCGCCCACTGCGTAAGCGGGTCCGGCAACAACACGAGCATCACCGCGACCGCGGGCGTCGTCGATCTGCAGAGCCCCAGCGCCATAAAGGTCAAGTCGACCAAGGTCCTCCAGGCCCCCGGCTACAACGGCACGGGCAAGGACTGGGCGCTGATCAAACTCGCCACGCCGATCAACCTGCCCACCTTGAAGATCGCCGAGACGAAGGCGTTCGACAACGGCACATTCGACGTCGCCGGCTGGGGCTCGGCCCGCGAGGGCGGCCCTCAGCAGCGCTACCTCCTCAAGGCCAAGGTGCCCTTCGTCTCCGACGCCAGCTGTAAGCAGGCGTACCCCTCGCTCGTCGCCGGCGAGGAGATCTGCGCCGGTCTTCCGCAGGGCGGTGTCGACACCTGCCAGGGTGACTCGGGCGGCCCCATGTTCCGCAAGGACAACACCAACGCGTGGATCCAGGTCGGCATCGTCAGTTGGGGCGAGGGCTGCGCACGGCCCAACCTCCCGGGTGTCTACACCGAGGTGTCCACCTTCGCCGCCGCCATCAAGTCCGCTGCGGCAGGCCTCTAAAACCTGATCGGGGAGGGGCAGGGGGCGGACGCGTCGGTCCAACACCCCGCCCCTCCTTTGTTCGCGGGAGCGTTCGTCCCTGGCGGCGCGCTCAGGCCAGGCGCACCTCCCCCGGCCCCGCCGTCGGGCTCGAGCACCCCCACCTCGTTTCGCGCCCGCCCGCAGCACAGGGCCCGGGACGAACAGTGACCGCTGCGGCCCGGCACTCCGGTACCGCCCCAGGCAGAAGCCGTTCACGCACACGAACCCCCGTCCCCAGCCAGGCAGTTCAAGTCGGCGTCCCCGGGGGCAGGGGTCTTCGCGGCACCCCGGTAAGCCCGGGCGCCACCCGCCTGCGGGACCGGAACGGCACCTTCGCGACCGCGCCCTCCTCGTCGAAGGCGGCCGGCCGCAGCGCCCGGGCCCGTACGCCGTGCAGACGCAGATACTGCCGCCCGTGCGGTACGCCGCCGGTGATGCCCTTGGACTCGCCCGTCAGCAGCCGCCGGCTGCGGGCGGCGCGCCCTTCGGCTCACTCGCCGGTGTGAGCGAACCCGCAGGGAAGACCCCGCCCACCATCGCCCCCTGGCGGCAAGCCGGTCCATGGACAAGGATCGGCGCTGTTTGGACGCAGTGCGCACCCTCCGGCGCCCAGGGAAAGGACGAAGGCGGATGTACCGCACCTGGATGCGCTATTTCACCCCCGGCTCCGTCCACCACCGCCTCGGCCTCGTCTGCCTCGGCGTCGGCCTCCAGTACGGCGTCCTGCCCACCGTCGGCCCTCGCACCCTCGACCACCATGTCGCCGTCGTGATCAACGCCGGCGGCGGCTGGTTCCGCGGCCCCGACGGACGGCGCACCGCCGTCACCGCGCCCGCACTGATCTGGCTCACCCCCGGCGTCCCGCACCACTATGGCCCCGATCCGGCCGGCGGCTGGGACGAGAGCTTCGTCGACTTCACCGGGCCCGCCACCGCCACGTACACCGAACTTGGCTACATCGAGCCCGACCGGCCAGTCGTCCCGCTCTCCGACGCCGGGGGCGCCCGCGCCGCCGTCGGCCGCATCGTCCGCGCCGCACACCTGGGCAACCCGCTCCTGGAGGTCGAGACGGGCGCCGCAGTCCATGAGCTCCTCGTCGCCCTGCGCCGTGCCCGCGCCGACACCAACGCCGCCGACGACCCGGTGCTCACCGCCCTCGCCCGCGACGCCTTCCAGCCGCTCTCCGTCGCCGAGCACGCGGCCCGGCACGGCATGACCCCCGCCGAACTGCGCACCGCGGTCCGCCGCGGCGCCGGCTGCAGCCCCAAGGACTACCTCCTCGGCATCCGCCTGGGCCGGGCCAAGGAACTGCTCGCGGCCACCGAACTCCCCGTCGCCGCCGTCGCCCGCCGCGTCGGCTACGAGGACCCGGCGTACTTCTCCCGGCTGTTCACCCGCCGCGTGGGCACCGCCCCCATCCGCTTCCGCGATCAGCAGGGCCGCGCCGTACCGGGCGGCTGGAGCAACCAGATCCCGGACCCCGAACACCCGCCGACGATCACCTCGTGATCGGCGTGCAGCCCCATCGACGTAAGCTCGATGACCATGACCACGAGGGACATCGACGAGAACCTGCGCGCCGAACTGAACCGTCTGCGCGAAAGCATCGACAACATCGACGCGGCAGTCGTCCATATGCTCGCGGAGCGTTTCAAGTGCACGCAGCAGGTCGGCCACCTCAAGGCGCAGCACCATCTGCCGCCCGCCGACCCGGACCGTGAGTCCCGCCAGATCGAGCGGCTGCGGCAGCTCGCGAAGAGCGCGAAGCTGGACCCCGCCTTCGCGGAGAAGCTGCTGAACTTCATCATCGCCGAGGTCATCCGCCACCACGAGACAATCGCGGCCGGCCCGAAGGCCGGTCCGGAGGCCGACCGGAACACTGACCCCAACACCGGCCCGAAGGCATCGCCCGACGCCTGAGGCCCCCACCGCCGGTCTGTGCGCCGAGAGCACAATCGATACCCCGTGTGCAGGACAGGGGCCATCAGGCAGCATGGCCCCATGTCCGTACTGACGCGCGACGAAGCGCAGACCCGAGCCCAGCTCCTCGACGTCCACCGGTACACGATCGAGCTCGATCTCACCGGCGGGGAAGAGACCTTCGACTCCCGAACCGTCATCCAGTTCACAGCGCGCGCGGCCGGGGACACCTTCGTCGAACTCAAGCCGGCCGTGCTGCGCTCCGTCACCCTCGACGGGCAGCCCATCGCCCCGGAGTCACTCGCCGAGAACCGGCTCGCGCTCAGCGGCCTGAGCGCCGGGGAACACGAGCTGCGCGTCGAGGCGGACATGCGCTACTCCCACACCGGTGAAGGCATGCACCGCTTCACCGACCCCACCGACGGCGAGACATACGTCTACACCCAGCTCTTCATGGAGGACGTCCAGCGCGTCTTCGCCGCCTTCGACCAGCCCGACCTCAAGGCCGTCTTCGACCTCGCCGTCACAGCGCCCGAGGGCTGGACGGTCCTCGGCAACGGCATCGCCACCCCCGACGGCGACGGCCGCTGGACCTGCGCGGAGACCCCACCGCTCGCCACCTACTTCGTGGCCGTCGCCGCGGGCCCCTGGCACTCCGTGACCACCGAGCACGCCGGGCTGCCCTTCGGCATCCACTGCCGCCGCTCGCTCGCCCCCCACCTCGACGCGGACGTCGACGAGATCCTCGAGATCACGCGCCAGTGCTACGACCGGTACCACGAGAAGTTCGAAGAGCCGTACCCCTTCGACTCGTACGACCAGGCATTCGTGCCCGAGTTCAACGCCGGGGCGATGGAGAACCCCGGCCTGGTCACCTTCCGCGACGATTTCATCTACCGCTCCGCCGTCACCGACACCGAGCGGCAGACCCGCGCCATGGTCATCGCCCACGAGATGGCCCACATGTGGTTCGGCGACCTCGTCACGCTCAAGTGGTGGGACGACATCTGGCTGAACGAGTCCTTCGCCGAGTACATGGGCTACCAGACCCTCACCGAGGCCACCCGCTTCACCGACACCTGGGTCGACTTCGCGATCGGCCGCAAGTCCTGGGGCTACGACGCCGACCAGCGGCCCTCCACCCACCCGGTCGCCCCGGCCCCGGACGCCGTGCCCGACACCGCGTCGGCGATGCTCAACTTCGACGGCATCTCGTACGCCAAGGGCGCGTCCGCTCTGCGCCAGCTGGTGACCTGGCTGGGCGAGAAGGACTTTTTCGCCGGGATCAACACCCACTTCGCCCGGCACAAGTTCGGCAACGCCACGCTCGCCGACTTCATCGACTCCCTCGCGCACGCCACTGACCGCGATGTGCACGGCTGGGCTGAGGCCTGGCTGCGTACGACGGGCGTCGACACCCTCACGCCGACGATCACCGAGTCCAACGGCACCTGGGCGCTGCAGATCACCCGCGACGGCAGCCGCCCGCACCGCATCGCGGTCGGCGCGTACGACGCCGACCCGGTGGACCCCGGCCGGCTCGTGCTGCGCGACCGGCTCGAACTGGACGTCCCGCGGAACGGGAACGGCACCACCCACCCGGGCCGCCGCCCGGCCCTCGTCGTCCTCAATGACGGCGACTCCAGCTACGCCAAGGTCCGCCTGGACCCCCCCTCCTGGGACATGGCCGTACGCTCCCTCTCCGGCATCCCGGACCCGCTGACCCGCGCCGTCGTGTGGAACGCCGCCCGCGACATGGTCCGCGACGGTGGCAGCGTCTCCCGGGGGGCGGCCTCCGGCCCCCTGACCATGACCCCCACCGCCTATCTGGAAGCCGCCCGCGCCCACCTCCCGCGCGAGTCGGACCTCGCCGTCGTCCAGGGCGTCCTCGCCTTCGCCGCCGGCCAGATCGCCGACCGCTACCTCCCCGCCGGCGAGCGGCCCGCCGCCCTCGGCGCGATCAGGGCCATATGCCGCGACCTGCTGCGGCGCACGGAGGACGGCAACGACCCCGGCCTGCGCCTGACCGCCGTACGCCACTTCATCGACGCCGCCGCCCAGCCGGAGACGCTCCAGCAGTGGCTCGGCGACGGCAGCGTGCCCGGCGGCCCGGAACTCGACCCGGAACTGCGCTGGCGCATCCTCTACCGCCTCGCGGTCCTCGGCGCGATCGACGACGCGGCGATCGCCGCCGAACTGGACCGCGACCCCAGCGCCGCCGGCCAGGAGGGCGCGGCCCGCTGCCGCGCAGCCCTGCCCACGCCCGAGGCGAAGGCGGCGGCCTGGCAGCGGCTGTTCACCACCGACTCGCTGTCCAACTACCTGTTCACGGCAACGGCCCAGGGCTTCTGGCAGCCCGAACAGGCCGATCTGGTGAGGGAGTACGTCCCCCGCTACTACTCCGACTCGGTGTCCCTGGCCGCCCGCCGCGGCCCCGCCATCGCGGAGGCGGCGGGCCGCCACGCCTTCCCGCTCCACGCGGTGGACGCTCAGGCGCTGCGCCTGGGCGAGGAGTGCCTGCGCGACGCGGACATGATCCCGGCGCTGCGCCGCAAGCTGGTCGACCAACTCGACGACCTTCGCCGCGCGCGGACAGTCCGCGCGGCGGTTAGCCGTCCCCCGGGGCTCCGCCCCCGGACCCCCAACCGGCTGAAGAATCCAGCCTCGTGAAGGTCCCCCCGGACGAAGTCTGGGGAGTGAGGCGCGGGGTCTGAGGCGGAGCCCCACGCGGCGGAGCTGCAATCGACACAGCCGGGAAGGGTTCGGGTAGGGGAGCAGGCCCCGCGCAGCGGGGCCCGCACCCCCTGCCCACCCGCCATACCAGCGGCCCCCACCCCAACCCCCCCCTTCCTCACCGCAGTACCACTTTCGGGTTCGGTTCGTTGAGCTCTGCGGGCACCCCGCCGGGTCCCCCGCACACCCTGGTGTAACACCCCGCGCTCATCGAAGGACCCCGCATGACTACGCCCCCGCCCAGCCCGCCCCTCGCCGGAGGAACCGCAGGCCCCGACGCCCTGCGGCCGTTGCTCGCAGTCGTGCTCGACGCGCTCCACGAGGGCGCGGTGGCGCGCGGCGGGCCGTTCCCCGCCGGCGGCCCCGACGCCGTCGCCGCGCGGGTCCGCGAAGCCGCCGAGCCCGTGCTCCCCGACCGCGGCACCGGCGCCGAACAGGCCCTGCGCGGCCTCGTCCGCACCCTCGCACACGGCGCCGCCGACCCCGCGGACCCCCTGTGCGTCGCCCATCTGCACACCTCGCCACTCGCGCTCGCCGTCGCCGCCGATCTCGCCGCCTGTGCGCTCAACCCCTCCATGGACTCCTGGGACCAGGCCCCGGCCGCATCCGAGCTGGAGGCCGTGGTCAGCCGCACCCTCGCCGCCGAGGTCTACCCGCACCAGGCCGACCCCGACGCCCTCGTCACCACCGGCGGCACCGAGTCCAACCAGCTCGGCCTGCTGCTGGCCCGCGAACGCCACGGCGCGATCCAGGTGATCTGCGGCGCAGCCGCCCACCACTCCGTACACCGCGCCGCCTGGCTCCTCGGCCTGCCCGAGCCGGTGACCGTCCCCACTCCCTCCGGCGTCCTCGACCTCGCCGCACTCGACGAAGCCCTCACCGACCTGCCCGGCCCGCTCCTCGTCGTCGTAACCGCAGGCACCACCGACACAGGGCGAATCGATCCGCTCCCCGAGATCGCCGACCTGTGCGGGCGCCACGGCGCCGAACTCCACATCGACGCCGCCTACGGCGGACCCCTGCTGTTCAGCGCGGAGCACCGCGGCAAGCTGGCCGGCCTGGAGCGCGCCCACTCCGTAGCCATCGACCTGCACAAACTGGGCTGGCAGCCGATCGCGGCGGGCCTGCTCGCCGTCCCCGACCGGGCCCTGCTCACCCCCATCGGCATCACCGCCGACTACCTCAACGCCGACGACGACACCAAGGCCGGCCTGCCCGACCTGCTGGGCCGCTCCCTGCGCACGACACGACGCCCCGACATCCTCAAAGTCGCCGTCACCCTCCGGGCGCTCGGCCGCACCGGCCTCGGCGCGCTCATCGACCGCACCTGCGCCGCCGCCCAGCAACTCGCCGACCTCGTCGAGGAGCACCCCCGCCTCGAGCTGTACGAGCGGCCCGCACTCTCCACCGTCCTCTTCCGGCCCACCGGGGCCACCGACGAGCAGACCGCGGGCATCCGCCGCACACTCCTCGCCGACGGCCGCGCCGTCCTCGGCCGGGCCCGCGCCGGCGGCCGCCTCTGGCTCAAGGCCACCGTGCTCAACCCCCACGCCACCCCCGGCGACCTGGCAGCTCTGATCCAAGAAGTCCTGATCGAACTCGTGGAAGGCAGCACCCCCCGATGACCGGCACGCCCGCAACCGAACACTCCCCCCACGCCCAGGAGGCGTGGGGGGACCCCCAGCCCCACGACCTCGTGGGCATCGGCATCGGCCCCTTCAACCTCTCCCTCGCCGCGCTCGCCGACGGCGTCCACGGCTCTCTCACCACCGCCTTCTACGAGCAACGGCCCGCCTTCCACTGGCACCCCGGCCTGCTGATCGAGGGCACAACCCTCCAAGTCCCCTTCCTCGCCGACCTGGTGACGCTCGCCGACCCCGCCAGCCCCTGGTCCTTCCTCAACTACCTGCGCTCCCGGGACCGGCTCTTCCCCTTCTACTTCGCCGAGCGGTTCCACATCCAACGCACCGAGTACGACGCCTACTGCCGCTGGGTCAGCGACAGCCTCACCGGCCTGCACTTCGGCCACCAGGTCGACGCCGTGCGCTGGAACCCCGAACGCTCCCTGTTCGAGGTCGACTTCACGCAACTCGACGCCGAGGGCGAAGCGGAGGCCCTGGGGCGGGCGTACGCCCGGCACATCGCGCTCGGCATCGGCACCGAGCCGTACGTGCCCGAGCCGCTCAGACCACTCGCCGACGCCCTGACCGTCCCGGTCATCCACTCCGCCGCCTATCTCGACAACCGCGAACGGCTGCTGGCCGCCGAGCACATCACCATCATCGGCTCCGGACAGTCGGGCGCCGAGGTCTTCCTCGACCTGCTACGCGCCCGGCCGGCGGGCGCCGAGAAGATCCACTGGCTGGCCCGTACCGAAGCCTTCGCGCCAATGGAGTACTCCAAGCTCGGCCTGGAGCACTTCACCCCCGACTACACCCGCTACTTCCACGCGCTGCCCGAGCAGACCCGCGACGCCCTCGTCCCACGACAGTGGCAGCTCCACAAGGGCATCGACGCCGACACCATCGCCGCCATCCACGACGAGCTCTACCGCCGCACCCTGCACGGCGGCTGGCCCGACGCCGTCCTCACCCCCGGCGTCTCGGTCCGCACCGCCGGCCGAGTCGCCACCACCAAGGTCGAACTCCACATCGAGCACACCCAGCAAGGCACCCGCTCCCGGCTCACCACCGACGCCGTGGTCCTCGCCACCGGCTACCGCGAACGCCCGCTCGACCGGATGCTGGCCGGCCTCGACCCGCACATCCGCCGTGACGCGGCCGGGCGCCCGCGCATCGACGACCAGTTCCGGCTGCTCCTGGACAGCTCGGTGACCGGGTCGGTGTACGTACAGAACGCGGAGCGGCACACGCACGGCGTCGGCGCGCCCGACCTGGGCCTGGCCGCCTGGCGCAGCGCCAGCATCCTCAACTCCATCACCGCCAAGGAGCCCTATCCACTACCGCGCCGCACCGCCTTCACCCGCTTCGGCCTGGAACGCGAACAGGCCCTCCCGGCACACACTCCGGAGGGCCTGCGCCCGCTGATGGAACACTCCTGATCAGAAGACGGGCGTGCCGTCCCGGGTCAGCTTCCAGTCCACGGAAGCGTCGAGATCTTCGCCAGGCCCACGTCGTTGTGTGCCTTGTCGTCGAACTCCTTGTCCGTGAAGTAGTCCCAGTTGAAGACATTGCCGTGCAGATCGGTGGTGCCCATCACGGTGAACGAGTACCGCTTCGGCGGACGCCCCTGGCTGTGGCCCTCCGCTTCGGCGGGCGCGGCGGCGGCGCCGGCGACGGCCACTCCCGCCCCGGCGGCGGCCGACCGCTCCAGGAACGTCCTACGGTTCAGCGGCATTTCGTCTCCCTCGATGTCCATCGGTCAGCTGCACAACGCGCGTAGATTCTGGCCCAGGAACCTCGCGCGGCAACACCCCTCGCGGGTTTCGATCTGGTGTCTGCCACTTGTCGCCGGCGAGTGCGAGAGTGTCCAGGACGACTGATTCCAGGACGCACGAGGGAGCTTCCCGTGACCACCGACGCACCCACCACCGCCGCACCGTACGGCACCCCCGAGACGCCGCGCGTCGCCGTGCGCGGCGAGGCGCGCCTGGAGTTCGACCCGGAGATCGCCAGGATCGGCGTCGCCGTCAGCGCACGCGGCACCGACCGGCGCACCGCGCTGGAGGACCTCACCCGCCGCAACTCCGCGGTCCTGGACCTGATCAAGTCGTACGGCGAATCGGTGGAGAAGCTGGAGACCGGCGCGTTCTCCATCAGCCCCGAACTGGGCCGCCACGGCAGGGGCGAACGGATCCGCGCCTACCACGGCCGGGTCCACATCACCGCCGAGCTCGCCGACTTCACCGCGCTCGGAGAGCTCACCACCCGGCTCGCGGACCTGGAGCTGACCCGGGTCGACGGCCCCTGGTGGTCGCTGCGCCCCGACTCCCCGGCCCACGGCGAGGCCCGCCGCCAGGCCGTGCGGGAAGCGGTCCAGCGCGCCCGCGAGTACGCCGAGGCACTCGGGGCACGGCTGTCCGCCCTGGTCGAGCTGGCCGACCTGGGCGCGGAGAACACCGTCCCGTACGGCATGCCGCCCGCTGCCGGCGGCATGCGCATGGCCGCGTACGGCTCCGCCGACGGCGCTGAGATGGCCCCCGCCCTCGATCTCGAGCCGCAGCGCCAGACGGTCTACGCGCAGGTGAACGCGCGCTTCACGATGACCCCTCCGCAGCTTTAGCGAGCGAGGCCCCCGCGATCACGCTGCGCTACGGACAGGACAATGGCGCCTCGTACTCTTGAGAAGACCGGACTCCCGGGCGCTACGCGAATACCTGTTATGAATGCTCATCAGAGCACCACTGCGCACAATTCAACACTTGTCAATAACCCTTCACGCAAAGGTTGTTGAGTAGTCATGCGCGACCAATTCCCTACCCGCCGGTAAGCCCTAGGCTCGAACCATGCGCCGAGCAAAGATCGTCTGCACCCTGGGGCCCGCCACCGACTCATACGACCAGATCAAGGCACTGGTCGAAGCCGGAATGGACGTCGCCCGCTTCAACCTCAGCCACGGCATCTACGCCGACCACGAGGAGCGCTACCAGCGCGTACGCAAAGCGTCCGACGAATCGGGCCGCAGCGTCGGCATCCTCGCCGACCTTCAAGGCCCGAAGATTCGCCTCGGACGCTTCCGCGAAGGCCCCGTACTGCTTGAACGCGGCGATGAATTCACCATCACCGTCGAGGAGACGGAAGGCGACCGCCACATCTGCGGCACCACCTACCAAGGCCTCGCCGCCGATGTCACCCCCGGTGAGCGCATCCTCGTCGACGACGGCAAAGTCGCCCTCGAAGTGACCGCCGTGGACGGCCCCCGGATCCACACCACCGTCGTCGAAGGCGGCATGGTCTCCGACAACAAGGGCCTCAACCTCCCCGGCGTCGCAGTCTCCGTCCCCGCCCTCTCCGAAAAGGACATCGAGGACCTCCGCTGGGCGCTGCGCACCGGGGCCGACATCATCGCGCTCTCCTTCGTACGCAGCGGACGCGACATCGACGACGTCCACCGGATCATGGACGAGGAAGGCCGCCGCCTCCCCGTCATCGCGAAGCTGGAGAAACCGCAGGCCGTCGAGAACATCGACGACATCGTGGCCGCATTCGACGGCATCATGGTCGCCCGCGGCGACCTCGGCGTCGAAATGCCACTGGAGCAGGTGCCGATCTTCCAGAAGCGCGCGATCAAACTCGCCAAACGCAACGCCAAACCGGTCATCGTCGCCACCCAGATGCTCGACTCGATGATCGACAACTCCCGCCCCACGCGCGCCGAGGCCTCCGACGTCGCCAACGCCGTCATCGACGGCACCGACGCCGTGATGCTCTCCGGCGAGACCAGTGTCGGTAAGTACCCCATCGAGACGGTGAGGACGATGGGCCGCATCGTCGAAGCGGCCGAGGAAGACGTCCTCGCCATGGGCCTGCCCCCGCTGACCGAACTCAACAAGCCGCGCACCCAGGGCGGCGCCGTTGCCCGCGCGGCCGCGGAGATGGGCGACTTCCTGGGCGCGAAGTTCCTGGTCGCCTTCACCCAGTCCGGCGACACGGTCCGGCGCCTCTCCCGCTACCGCTCACCGATCCCACTGCTCGCCTTCACCCCGGACGCGGCCACCCGCTCGCAGCTCAATCTCACCTGGGGCGTGGAGACCTTCCTCGGCCCGCATGTCGACTCCACGGACGCGATGGTCGCCCAGGTCGACGACGAGCTGCTGAAGATCGGGCGCTGCGAGAAGGGCGACATCGTCGTGATCACGGCGGGCTCGCCGCCGGGCGTCCCGGGCTCGACGAACCTGGTGCGCGTCCACCACATCGGCGAGGACGACTGCCCCAGGTAGGCGTCGGGGTGTGCGTCTCGGGCCGAGGTGTCAGTACTTCGGCCCGACGTACAGGTCCATGAGGGCGACGGACGCGCGCTTGGCGACGGAGATGTTGAACGGGTCGCTGCCGCGGGCGAGCGTCGTCCACTCCACACCGACCTTTGTGAGGGTGTCCGAGAACAGGTTCCGGATGTCGTCGGACTTGTTGGAGAAGAAGTACCGCGGATACTCGTAACGCTTGCGCTCCCCGCCGACGAGGCGGGTGGTCCAGTTGGCGATCCGGCATCCGTCGGAGTGGACCAGCCCACGGATGAACTCCCAGGGGTGCTCATCCACGATCTCCTGCTGCCACGGTTCGAGCGCGATCTTCCGCTCGTGCTTCTTGCCGGGGCCGTGCTGTGGGAAAAGGCACCATAGGTGCTTGGAGTACATCTTCACCTCGCGACACCCCTTGCGGCGCACCCTGCACACGGAGTTGCTGGGGAACACCGAGCGCATGGCCCGCTCGCACTCGTCCATGAGGCCGGGCCACGAGTCGGCGCAGGTGACCGAGAGGCTGGGCGAGCGCATCGCCCGGTTCTGGATGATGTGACCGTCGCCGAGATAGACGCCAAGAAGATAGGCGTACGCCCGGGCATTCATCACTCCGTCGCACCGGGGGCAGGCGGACTGATGCGCTCCTGGGCATTCGCCGCGCTTAGCACGATCCATGTGCAGCCAATAGCTGATGGTGCCGGGCGGGACATCCAGTTTGCGGGCAACATCGGCGTTCTTCGTCCCGCCTCGCAGTAGCGTGATCGCCTTCTGTCGCACCTCTGTGCCATGGAAGTTCATGCCGTCACTCTGCGTGTCTGATCGTGGCGACGAGTAGCAAAAAGCGGATGTTCACGAGAACGTGAACATCCGCTTTCTGGACGAGGTGCCGGGTGCGGGATTCGAACCCGCAAGCCCTCTCAGGCAGAGGTGTTTGAGACCTCCGTGTATACCGTTCCACCAACCCGGCTCGATCAGCTGCCCGGAAGTGTACCGGGTCAGCGCACGCTGCTGCTGCTGGGTAGGCTCATGGGGAGCACCCCCTTGGAATGAGGAGTCCTGTGACCGCCCCCGACTCGTCCCAGCCCGTCGCCGACGACGACAAGTCTCACGTCCCTCCGCTCACGACCCGCGTCGTGATCGCCGAGGACGAGGCCCTCATCCGCCTCGACCTCAAGGAGATGCTGGAGGAAGAGGGCTACGCGGTAGTCGGCGAGGCCGGAGACGGGCAGCGGGCCGTCGAGCTGGCCCGGGAGCACCGGCCCGATCTGGTGATTCTGGATGTGAAGATGCCCGTCCTGGACGGGATCTCCGCGGCCGAGAAGATCGCCGAGGAGTCCATCGCCCCCGTGCTGATGCTCACCGCGTTCTCGCAGCGCGATCTCGTCGAGCGGGCTCGGGACGCCGGGGCCATGGCGTATCTGGTGAAGCCGTTCTCCAAGAGCGATGTGGTGCCTGCCATCGAGATGGCGGTGTCCCGGTTCACCGAGCTGAAGGCGCTGGAGCAGGAGGTCGCAGACCTTTCGCAGCGGCTTGAGACGCGCAAGCTGGTGGACCGTGCGAAGAGTGTTCTGCAGACGCACTACGGGCTGACGGAGCCGGCCGCGTTCCGCTGGATCCAGAAGACGTCGATGGACCGGCGGCTGTCGATGCAGCAGGTCGCGGAGGCGGTCATCGAGGACGCCGAGGAGAAGAAGGCCGCGAAGGGGCAGCAGTAGCCCGCCTGGAATGTGAGTGAGGCCCGTCCCCGGTTTCCGGGGCGGGCCTCACTCATGGGCGTACTGGGGGCTCAGTCCTCGCCGAGGTAGGCCTTGCGGACCGAGTCGTCGTGGAGCAGGTCCTGGCCTGTGCCCGAGAGCACGATATTGCCGATCTCCATGACATGGCCCTGGTCGGCGAGCGAGAGCGCGGCCTGGGCGTTCTGCTCGACGAGCAGGATGGTGGTGCCCTGGGCCTTGAGCTCGACGATCGTCGCCATGATCTTCTGCATCATGATCGGGGAGAGGCCCATGGAGGGCTCGTCGAGCATGAGCAGCTTGGGCTGGGACATCAGCGCGCGCCCCATGGCGAGCATCTGCTGTTCGCCGCCGGAGAGGGTGCCTGCGGCCTGCTTGCGCCGTTCACCCAGGATGGGGAAGAGGTCGTAGGCGCGCTGGATGTCCTTCTCGATGCCGGCTTTGTCGCTGCGGAGGAAGGCGCCGAGCCGGAGGTTGTCCTCGATCGTCATGCGCGGGAAGATGTGCCGCCCCTCGGGGGAGTGGGCGAGTCCGAGAGAGACGATCTGGTGGGCCGGGGTCTTCTTCAGCGATTTGCCGTTGAATTTGATCTGGCCGCCGACGGGCTTGAGGAGGCCTGAGAGGGTGCGCAGCGTGGTGGTCTTGCCGGCGCCGTTGGTGCCGATGAGGGTGACGACCTCGCCGGCTTCGACGCTGAACGAGATGCCTTTGACGGCCTCGATTTTGCCGTAGGCGACGCGCAGGTCCTCGACTTCGAGAAGTGCGGTCATCAGTCGTTCTCCTTGCTGGCGGACTCGGCGGGTGCGGTGGACTTCGCCGCGCCGGTTTCGGCCGCTTCCACTTCGGCCACTTCTTCGTCGCCGGGGGCGCCTTCGAAGGGCTCGCCGAGGTAGGCGGCGATGACGCGTTCGTCGCCCTGGACGGTCTCGCTGTCGCCTTCGACGAGTTTTTCGCCCTGGACGAGAACCGCGACGCGGTCGCACAGGTTGAAGATGAAGCGCATGTCGTGCTCGATGACGAGGACGGCGATGCCCATGTCCCGGATGGCGAAGACGAGTTCTTCGGTGGCCCGGGTCTCCTGCGGGTTCATGCCGGCGGTGGGCTCGTCGAGGAGGAGCAGGCCGGGGTCGCTGGCGAGTGCGCGCGCGATTTCGAGCTTGCGCTGTTCGCCGTAGGGGAGGTTGCGGGCGAGGTGTTCCGCCTTGCCTGCGAGGCCGATGAACTCGAGGAGTTCCATGGCCCGTGCCCGGGATTTGGCTTCGGCCTTGTGGAAGCCGGGGCCGCGCAGGAGGGCGGACCAGAGGCCTTCCTTGGTACGGGTGTGGCGGCCCACGAGCACGTTTTCCAGGACGGTCATGTTGCCGAAGAGGCGGATGTTCTGGAAGGTTCGCGCGACGCCCGCCGCCGTGACCTTGAAGGACTTGGAGGGCAGGACGGTGCCCTTGTAGCGGACCTCGCCCTCGGTGGGGATGTAGAGACCGGTGAGGCAGTTGAAGAAGGTGGTCTTGCCTGCGCCGTTGGGGCCGATGAGGCCGACGATCTCGCCGCTGTTGACGGTGAGGTCGACCGAGCGTACGGCGGTGAGGCCGCCGAACCGCATGGTGACGCCGCGGGCGTCAAGGACGGTTTCGCCGGGCGTGGTGGCCGGGGCGGTGTCCTTCGTGGTGGTGTCGGTGGTCATGGATCAGGCCCCTGTCTTGCTGAGGACTGCGGGCGCTTCCGCGGATTCGTGGAACTCGAGCTGGCGGCGCCGGTTGGGGATGAGTCCCTCGGGCCGCAAGCGCATCAGGAGTACGAGCGCGAGGCCGAAGGCGAGGAGCTGGTAGTTGCCGAGGAACTGCAGCTTGGCCGGGATCAGGTAGAGCAGTGCGGCGCCGACGAGCGGTCCGCTGATGGTGCCCATGCCGCCGAGGACGACCGCGGCCAGCAGGAAGGCCGAGTTCGGCGGGACCACGTGGGCGAACTGGTACTGCTCCGGCGTCACGGTGTAGGTGACGTGGGCCTGAACGGTGCCGGCGAGGCCGGCGAGGGTCGCACCGAGGGCGAAGGCGATGAGCTTGACGCGGAAGCCGTTGATGCCCATGGCGAGCGCGGCGGTCTCGTCTTCGCGGATGGCGATCCAGGCGCGGCCGATGCGCGAGTCTCCGGTGCGGCGGAAGACGACCACGACGATCAGGGTGATCAGCAGCATCAGGAAGAAGTAGTTCGCGAACCGGCCGATGGTGACGCCGAAGATGCTGTGCTCGAGTCCGAAGTCGAAGCCGAACATCTGCAGGTTGGGGATCGACGAGATGCCGTTGGATCCGTTGGTGATGTCGGGGCCGGAGGTGCCGTCGAGGTTGTTGACGGTGATCCGGAAGATCTCACCGAAGCCGAGCGTCACGATCGCGAGGTAGTCGCCGCGCAGTCGCAGGGTCGGGGCGCCGATGAGGACGCCGAAGACCATGGACGCGGTGGCGCCGACGAGGACCGCTCCCCAGAAGGGGAGGTGGATGTCGAACGGCGAGGACGGTGATCCGGAGACCATGGCCGCGGCGTATGCGCCGACGCCGAGGAAGGCGACGTAACCGAGGTCGAGGAGTCCGGCGAGGCCGACGACGATGTTCAGGCCGAGGGCGACGGTGGCGAAGATCAGGATGTAGACGCCGATGGTCGCGTACTGGTCGTCGGACTGGGTGAAGGGGAAGGCCGCGGCGGCGGCGAACGCGCCGGCCATGGTCACATTGCGGTGCTTGGCGGTGATCGCGGAGAGGCGTCCGACGAGGCCGGACTTGAAGAGGGCGGCGAACCCGAAACCGGCGGTGATGAGGAAGCCGATGAAGAGTTCGTCGTACTCGGTGCCGATGCCGTACGTGAAGACGACCAGGCCGAAGCTGAGCGCCGCGACGATGATCAGGATCTCGACGTAGGAGGGCAGCTTGCGGGCGGCGGGCGCGGTGCCGCTGGCGAAGGCGGCCTTGGCGACGGCCATGAGGTTGCGCCGGTTGTGATTGAACCGGTCCCACCAGCTGTCATCGGGGTCGGCAGGTTCGAGTTCGGGCCGCTCGAACGGCAGCGACCGGGCGCCGATGTGGGCCACGAGGCTGACAATGCCCGCGACGTACCCACCGGGCTCGAGGTTGGCGAAGCCGCCGAGCTCGTAGCTGATGGCGATCAGGGTGAACCAGGTGGTGGCGAAGCCGGCGAGCGCGGAGAGCCTGATGGAGCTGTCAGCGCCGGCGGGGGCGAGCCACCTGAGGCCCTTGACTCCGTACGAGGAGAGTCCGAACAGGGTCGTCATGGCGCCCGCGATGAGGACGAGCCACTGGAGTCCGCCGGGGTATCCGTAGACGGTGAGGTCGCCGGGGAAGGCGGCCGTCCAGGTCCAGGCGAGGAACGCGGAGATGACGGTGAGTGCGCCGCCTCCGGTCGCGACGGCACGCGCGATGTTCGGCGGGAGGGAGATGAGGCCCGTCTGTGCGCTGTCGGCCGGGGTCTGCGGGGTTTCCGCGGTGGGGGTCTGTGTCGTCATCGGTGTCACGCCCTGTCCGCGACGCGCTCGCCGAGGAGGCCTTGTGGCCTGACGAGGAGCACGACGATGAGAAGTACGAAGGCCCAGACGTCGGCCCAGGACTGGCCGCCGAGCTGCTGCATGCCGGGGATGTCGTTGATGTATGCCGTGGCCATGGTTTCGGCGATGCCGAGGGCGAGTCCGCCCAGCATGGCGCCGTAGATGTTGCCGATGCCGCCGAGGACGGCTGCGGTGAACGCCTTGAGGCCGAGGATGAAGCCCATGCGGAAGTTCACTTCGCCGTACTTGAGGCCGTATGCGACGGCTCCGACGGCGGCGAACGCGGCGCCGAGGGCGAAGGCGACCACGATGATGCGGTCGGTGTTGATGCCCATGAGCTTGGCCGTGTCGGGATCCTGGGCGGTGGCCTGCATGCCGCGTCCGGTGCGGGTCTTCATGACGAAGAAGGCGAGGATCGCCATGCAGATGGGGGCGGCTATCAGCAGGAAGATGTCACCGGTCTGGATGGTGATGCTGCCGAGGTGGAAGGGGCCGCCGGGGATTTCGGGGAAGGTGCGGGAGGACTTCGCCTCGGGGTACCAGGCCCACACTGCCTGCTGGAGGGCGAGGGAGAGGCCGATGGCGGTGATGAGTGGGGCGAGGCGGGGTGCGGTGCGCAGTGGCCGGTATGCGAAGCGTTCCGCGCCGACCGCGATGGTGGTGGCGACGATGATCGCGCCGACCAGCATGAGTGGCAGGGCCAGCCACATGGTGGTGCCGGTGGGAAGGATGAGCCAGACCGTGAGGGCCCCGAACCCGCCGGTCATGAAGATCTCGCCATGGGCGAAGTTGATGAGCTGGACAATGCCATAAACCATCGTGTAGCCGATGGCGACGAGCCCGTACATGGATCCCAGTAGCAGGCCGTTGACCAGCTGTTGCGGCAGTTCGTGCACCGCAGGTCCTCCGAGTCTTTCGACGGATGCGACACCGCGCGGGGCGCTGGTTTTGCGGCGCCCCGCGCGGCAGGTGAGGTGGTGCGGAGTGAGGATCAGCCGGCGAACGTGCCGGACTTGACGGCCTTCCAGACGGTGCCCTCGTACTTGTAGACCGTGAGCTGCTTGTTGGTGGCGTCGCCGTACTCGTCGAAGGCGACCTTGCCGGTCACACCGTCGAAGGAGACACCCTGCAGGGCGTCGATGACCTTGGCGCGGGCGTCGGAGGGAAGCTTGCCGTTGTTGCCCTCGACGACCTTCTTCACGGCCTCGATGACCGACCAGGCGGAGTCGTAGGAGTAGCCGCCGTAGGCCTCGTAGGCCTCCTTGTAGCCGGCCGCCTTGTAGTTGGCCACGAAGTCCTTGGCCGAGGGGAGCGTCTCGACCGGCGCACCGACGGAGGTGGCGAGGTCGCCCAGGCCCTCCTTGCCGGAGAGCTTGATGAAGTCGGCGCTGTAGATGCCGTCGCCGCCGACGAGCGGGATCGCGGCACCGGACTTCTTGATCTGCTTGCTGAGCGGGCCCGCGACGGGGTACTCGCCGCCGTAGTAGACGACGTCGGCCTTGGAGCTCTTGATCTGGGTGACGACCGCGGCGAAGTCCTTGGTGTCGGGGTTCACGTGCTCGGTGCCGGCGACCTTGCCGCCGAGCTTCTCGAACTCCGCCTTGAAGGTGGCGGCGAGACCGGCGCCGTACGTCTTCTTGTCATCGATGACGAAGACGTTCTTCTTCTTGGCGTCGTTGAAGAGGTACTGCGCGGCGAACGGGCCCTGGATGGCGTCCGTGGTCGCGGTGCGGAAGTACGACTTGTAGGGACGGGCCTTCTTGCCGCCGTTCCAGTCCGGACCCTGGGTCAGGGCCGGGTTGGTGTTGGCGGGGGAGACCTGGGCCAGCTTGGCGTCGTCGAAGACCTTCTGCATGGACTCGGCGACCGAGGAGTTCAGCGGGCCGACGACGCCGAGGACGTCCTTGTTGGCGACGAACTTGGTGGCGTTCTGCTGCCCGGAGGACGGCTGAGCCTGGTCGTCGAGGGCCTCGACCTTGAAGGTGACGCCGTTGACGTACTTCTTGGCGTTGGCCTGCTTGGCCGCGAGGTCCACGGAGTTCTTGATGCCGAGACCCAGCGCGGAGAGTTCGCCGGTCAGCGGGGCATCGATGCCGATGACGACCGTGGTGCCGCCGCCCGCGGCCCCGCTGTTGCTGTCGTCGCGCGAGCCACAGGCGGTGAGCGTAAGGGCCCCCGCGGTGAGCGCAGCCGTCATGGCTATGAGCGAACGTTGACGCACGATCAGTCCTTTCACCTGGCACGGCCGCCCCCCACGGGACGTACCGAGTCGAGCGCTGGAACCGAACTGAAGGTAATCCGGTGGCGCGGTGACTGGCCGTGACTCTAAGCGGGGTATTGGGGGAGGTGGAGTGGTCTGGCCAAGGATGTGACGCTCTTGTTATGCCGCGGCGTAATGCATAGCGGATTTCGTGGGGGGAACGGGGGAATTCCGGCCGGTTCGTCTTGTCCGCATACTGAGAACGTGCAGGACCGTTCGGTGGTTTGAGTACTGACGTCCGATCTTCGTGGCATGCAGTGCCAACTGCTCTGGCCAGGTCTCGGGCGTACCGCTCGCCCACAATGTAATTATGTTCTTGCATTGCGCGCGCATTACGCAGTGTTACATCGAGGAAAGAGGGCCCGGCATTCCGTGCCACTTTTCCGCAATCCGAGACATGGACCACAATGTGCACTTTGCGTGGTTTTTCGGCGCTCGCGGTGAACGGTACCGCCGGGGTGGTGGAGACCCGGAGACCTGCGGAGTTCTGGGTGATTTGCTCGACCGTGACCGGTGGTCCGGAGACGGTGGTGACCATGACGGTGAAATCGAACGAGTCGTGGCGGGCGACCGGCCGGGCGGGTGCCTCGTAGACCACGGTGACCGCCTGCGCCGGCCATGGCGTCGGGGGTGGCGGGGGCGGCGTCGGCCCGGGCCTGGCCGCGTGGACGGCGTCGTCCGGCGCGTAAGTGCCCTCGCCCGGCTCGCCCGGGCCGGCTCCGCTCATTGCCAGGGGCCCCCGGTCGGGCTCCCGCTGCGGTGGCGCTCGGTGCAGCGGACCGCGGCCTGAGCATCGATCAACTTCCGTGCGGCGCCGGACCCTTGGCGCTTCTGCTCGGCGCGGGCGGCAGCCACGACGTCCAGCAGAATCTCGTTCTGCCCGCCGGACAGGCCCATGGCCTGGTAGTCGAGGTCGGCCTGCTCGCCGCCATCCAGGACGACTCGCGCCCAGTGGGAGATCAGCCGTTCGCACAGTTCCTTCGGTGGCGTGATGCGCGGAGCCGGTGAGGCGGAGTCGGGACCGCTCCCGCAGCCGGTGAGGACGGCCGACAGTGCGACGGCGCACACCGCAAAGTGCCTTGCTCGGCGTGGCGCTCCTGGTGGTCCTGGCCCCATGCCGCGACGCTAGCGGGGGTGCCGGGAGAGGGCAATGGCGCGCTGGAAGTCGCCGGAGCAGGCCCCGCCGCTGCCCCGGGGTGCGGTCATGGTCAGGCGCTCCAGGCCTTGTTGAGGGGATGTGCGGTCCGGCTGCCGGTGCGGGACGCCGGACCGCTGTGCCGGTCAGCCTGTCGTGTCGCCCGGGTTCACGTCCCGCAGCAGACAGGTCAGCCGCGCCGTGCAGACCCGCTTGTCCTGCTCGTCGGTGATGACGATCTCGTACGTCGCCGTGGTGCGGCCACGGTGCACCGGCGTCGCGACGCCGGTGACCAGGCCGGAGCGGACGCCGCGGTGGTGTGTGCAGTTGAGATCCACACCGACGGCGATCTTGGTGACCCCGCCGTGCAGCATCGAACCGACCGAGCCGAGAGTCTCGGCAAGCACGGCGGACGCGCCGCCGTGCAGCAGCCCGTACGGCTGGGTGTTGCCCTCGACGGGCATCGTGCCGACGACGCGGTCCGCCGCTGCCTCGACGATCTGCACGCCCATGCGGTTGCCCAGGTGCCCGGCGGAGAAGAGCGCAGGCAGATCAACCCCGAGCGCGGCGTATTCGTCGATGACCTCTTGCGGGAACTTCACGGTTTTCTGCTCGCCCATGCGGCCCGGCTCCGATCTCAATGCGTTGCGTGCTGTGGGCACCGTCCTATCAGATGCCTGAGCGAACGCTTAGCCCGGTGGTCTCATTCCCCCGGCTCGAACCGGACGATCACGGACTTACTGGCCGGGGTGTTGCTGGTGTCGGCGGTGGAGTCCAGCGGGACCAGCACATTGGTCTCCGGGTAGTACGCGGCGGCGCAGCCCCGGGCGGTGGGGTAGTGCACCACGCGGAAACCGGGGGCCCGTCGCTCCACGCCGTCCTTCCACTCGCTGACCAGGTCGGTGTACGAGCCGTCCGCCAGGCCCAGTTCACGCGCGTCGTCGGGGTGCACCATGACGATCCGGCGGCCGCCCTTGATGCCGCGGTAGCGGTCGTCGAGGCCGTAGATCGTGGTGTTGTACTGGTCGTGCGAGCGCATCGTCTGCAACAGCAGCCGGCCCGCCGGAACCTTCGGGAACTCGATCGGCGCTGCGGTGAAATTGGCCTTGCCGGTGGCGGTGGGGAAGCGGCGCTCGTCGCGTGGGGCATGCGGGAGCGCGAAGCCGCCGGGGCGGGCGATCTTCTCGTTGAAGTCCTCGAAACCGGGCACCACGCGCGCGATGCGGTCGCGGATCGTCCCGTAGTCCTTCTCGAAGTCCTCCCAGGGTGTCAGCGAGTCTGGGCCGAGCACCGCGCGCGCCAGCCGGGTCACGATCGCCGGTTCGGACAGCAGCTGGGGGCTCGCCGGTGTCAGATTGCCGCGGGAGGCGTGCACCATCCCCATCGAGTCCTCGACGGTCACCACCTGCCTGCCACCCGCCTGTACGTCCTTGTCGGTGCGGCCGAGGGTGGGCAGGATCAGCGCCCTGGCGCCGGTCACGGCGTGCGAGCGGTTCAGCTTGGTCGACACATGGACGGTGAGCCGGGCCCGGCGCATCGCGGCCTCGGTGACCTCGGTGTCGGGGGTGGCGGCCACGAAGTTGCCGCCCATGGCGAAGAAGACCTTCGCCTCGCCGTCGCGCAGCGCCTGGATGGACCGTACGACGTCGAAGCCGTGGTGGCGCGGCGGCGCGAAGCCGAACTCCTTCTCCAGCGCGTCCAGGAAGTCAGGGTCGGGCCGCTCGAATATGCCCATGGTGCGGTCGCCCTGGACGTTGGAGTGCCCGCGTACCGGGCAGACGCCGGCGCCGGGGCGGCCGATGTTGCCGCGCAGCAGCAGGAAGTTGACCACCTCACGGATGGTCGGTACGGAGTGCTTGTGCTGGGTCAGGCCCATCGCCCAGCAGACGACGGTGCGCTTCGAGGCGAGGATCATGGCGAGGGCCTGCTCGATGGCGGCACGGTCGAGCCCGGTCGCGGCGAGTGTCTCGTCCCAGTCGGCCCCGCGGGCCGCGGCTGTGAACTCCTCGTACCCGTGCGTGTGTTCGCGTACGAACTCCTCGTCGACCGCGTCCCCCGCCTCCAGGATCAGCTTGTTCAGCAGCCGGAACAGCGCCTGGTCGCCGCCTATGCGGATCTGCAGGAACAGGTCGGTCAACGCGACGCCCTTGGCCATGCCGAGCGGCGTCTGCGGATTCTTGAACCGCTCCAGACCCGCCTCGGGCAGCGGATTCACCGAAATGATCTTCGCGCCCGCGTTCTTGGCCTTCTCCAGAGCGCTGAGCATCCGGGGGTGATTGGTGCCCGGGTTCTGCCCGGCGACGATGATCAGGTCCGCCTGGTGGAGATCCTCCAGCGAGACGCTGCCCTTGCCGACGCCGATTGTCTCGGTGAGCGCCGATCCGGAGGACTCATGGCACATGTTGGAGCAGTCGGGGAGATTGTTGGTGCCGAATTCGCGGGCGAAGAGCTGGAGCAGGAATGCGGCTTCGTTGCTGGTGCGGCCCGAGGTGTAGAAGAGCGCCTCGTCGGGGGAGGCCAGCGCCGTCAGCTCCTCCGCGATGATCGCGAAGGCGCGCTCCCAGGTCACCTCCTCGTACCGGTCGCCGCCCTGAGGCAGGTACATCGGCTGCGTGATGCGGCCCTGCTGCCCCAGCCAGTAGCCACTGCGTGAGGCGAGGTCCGCGAGGGGGTGCGCGGCGAAGAAGTCGGGCGTCACGCGGCGCCGCGTCGCCTCCTCGGCGACGGCTTTCGCGCCGTTCTCGCAGAACTCCGCCGTGTGCCGCTTGTCGCCCTCCGGCCAGGCGCAGCCCGGACAGTCGAAGCCGTCCTTCTGGTTGACCTTGAGGAGCGTCTGCGCGGTGCGGACCACGCCCATCTGCTGCTGGGCGATGCGCAGCGTGTGCCCGATGGCGGGGAGGCCGGCGGCCGCGTGCTGTGGGTCCGCGACCTGTGGCGCGTCCTGGGCCGGATCACCTGCGGGCGGCTTGGTGGCCATCGTGCTCTCCCTCGAACTGGCATATGCGTTACGTCTGCGATCTTGCCACGGTTCCGGTCACGGGCGGCAATGACCGCCGGTCGGGATTGTCAGTGGTACGTGGCAGGATCGTGGACGTGGCTGAGACGGCATCGAAGAAGACGGCAGACAACCGACCGCGCCTGCTCCTCATGGACGGGCACTCCCTGGCGTACCGGGCGTTCTTCGCGCTGCCCGCGGAGAATTTCACGACCGCGACCGGCCAGCCGACCAACGCCATCTACGGCTTCGCGTCGATGCTGGCGAACACGCTGCGCGACGAGTCGCCCACGCATTTCGCGGTGGCGTTCGACGTGTCCCGCAAGACGTGGCGCTCGGAGGAGTTCCCGGAGTACAAGGCGAACCGCTCCAAGACCCCTGACGAGTTCAAGGGGCAGGTCGAATTGATCGGGGAGCTGCTCGACGCGATGCACGCCGACCGCTTCGCGATCGACGGCTTCGAGGCGGACGACGTGATCGCCACCCTCGCCACGCAGGCCGAGGCGGCCGGCTTCGAAGTGCTGATCGTCACCGGCGACCGCGACTCCTTCCAGCTGGTCTCCGACCATGTGACCGTGCTGTACCCGACCAAGGGCGTCTCGGAGCTCACCCGCTTCACCCCGGAGAAGGTCTTCGAGAAGTACGGACTCTCGCCGCAGCAGTACCCCGACTTCGCTGCGCTGCGCGGCGACCCGTCCGACAACCTCCCGGGCATTCCCGGCGTCGGCGAGAAGACGGCCGCGAAGTGGATCAACCAATTCGGTTCGTTCGCCGATCTGGTCGAGCGTGCGGAGGAGGTCAAGGGCAAGGCCGGGCAGAACCTGCGCGCCCATCTGGAGGCGGTCAAGCTCAACCGCCACCTCACGCAGCTGGTGCGTGACGTGGAGCTGCCCAAGGCTCCGCAGGACCTGGAGCGCGCGCCGTACGACCGGGCCGCTGTCAAGGGCGTGCTGGACGTGCTGGAGATCCGAAACCCGAGCCTGCGCGAGCGCCTCCTCGCCGTCGACCCGGGCGCCGAGGTCGAGGAGCCGTCGGCCCCGGCCGCCGGCGTCGAGCTGGACGGCGCGGTCCTGGGCTCCGGCGAGCTCGCGCCGTGGCTGGAGGAGCACGGCACGCAGCCGCTCGGCGTGGCCACCGTCGACAGCTGGGCGCTGGGCACCGGCAATGTCACCGAGATCGCGCTCGCCGCGGCCTCCGGAGCGGCCGCATGGTTCGACACCACCCGGCTCGACGAGTCCGACGAGCGGGCCTTCGCCGCCTGGATCGCGGACGCCGGCCGGCCCAAGGTCATGCACAACGCCAAGGGCGCGATGCGGGTCTTCCCCGAGCACGGCTGGAGCGTCGACGGCGTCACCATGGACACCGCGCTCGCCGCCTACCTCGTCAAGCCGGGACGCCGTTCCTTCGCGCTGGACGCGCTGGCCATCGAGTACCTGGGCCGTGAGCTCGCCCCGGCCCCGGCCGACGGCCAGCTTGCCTTCGGCACGGACGAACAGGCCGAGGCGGAAGCGCTGATGGCGCAGGCCCGCGCGGTCCTCGACCTCGGCGCGGCCTTTACCGAGCGGCTGCGCGAGGTCGGCGCGGCCGAGCTGCTGCACGACGTGGAGCTGCCCACCTCCGCCCTGCTGGCCCGCATGGAGCGGCACGGCATCGCCGCCGACCGCCCCCATCTTCAGGCCATGGAGCAGCAGTTCGGGGGAGCCGTGCAGCAGGCCGTGAAGGAGGCGCACGCCGCCGTCGGGCACGAGTTCAACCTTGGCTCGCCCAAGCAGCTCCAGGAAGTCTTCTTCGGCGAGCTGAATCTCCCGAAGACCAAGAAGACCAAGACCGGCTACACCACGGACGCGGACGCGCTGGCCTGGCTGGCGGCCCAGACCGAGCACGAGCTGCCGGTGATCATGCTGCGCCACCGCGAGCAGGCCCGTCTGCGGTCCACGGTCGAGGGCCTGATCAAGACGATCGCGGCCGACGGCCGGATCCACACCAGCTTCAGCCAGATCGTGGCCGCGACCGGCCGGCTCTCCTCGACCGACCCGAACCTTCAGAACGTGCCGGTGCGCACCGACGAAGGCCGGGCGATCCGCCGCGGCTTCGTCGTCGGCGAGGGCTTCGAGTCGCTGATGACCGCCGACTACAGCCAGATCGAGCTGCGAGTGATGGCGCATCTGTCCGAGGACGAGGGGCTGATCGAGGCCTTCACCTCCGGGGAGGACCTGCACACCACCGTCGCCTCCCAGGTGTTCGGCGTGGCGAAGTCCGCCGTCGACGCGGAGATGCGCCGCAAGATCAAGGCCATGTCGTACGGACTGGCTTACGGCCTCTCGGCGTTCGGCCTCTCCCAGCAGCTGAACATCGAGGCGGCCGAGGCGCGCGGCCTGATGGACACCTACTTCGAGCGCTTCGGCGGCGTCCGGGACTATCTCCGGCGCGTCGTCGACGAGGCCAGGGCCACCGGCTACACCGAGACGATGCTCGGCCGCCGCCGCTATCTGCCCGACCTCAACAGCGACAACCGCCAGCGCCGCGAGACGGCCGAGCGAATGGCGCTCAACGCCCCGATCCAGGGCACCGCCGCGGACATCGTCAAGGTCGCCATGCTCCATGTCGACCGTGCGCTGACGGAGGCGAAGCTCTCCTCCCGGCTGCTGCTCCAGGTCCACGACGAAATCGTCCTGGAGATCGCTCCGGGTGAGCGCGACCGGGTCGAGTCGCTGGTCCGCAAGGAGATGTCCGCGGCGGTGTCCCTGCGCGCGCCGCTGGACGTCTCGGTGGGCGTGGGCACGGACTGGGAGTCCGCGGCGCACTGATCCGGGGGTCGCTGCCTGTGTGAGTCCCTGCGTCGTTCAACGGTTCAACCGGCGCAGGGGCTTGGCTCGTTCAAGCAGTTCAGGCGCGCTCCACCGCTCGCCCGCGCAGCCGCATCCCAGCCCCGTACACCACAAGGCCCACCGCGAGGCCCGCGCCCGCCCCGAAGCAGGCCGTCGGGATGATGTCGAGCGGCGAGTGGGCCCACCCGTAGTACGCGTACCAGCGCGCGCACCGCTGTACGACGCCGAGCAGCACGCACACCGCCAGCAGCGATCCGGCGAGCCGGCGCAGCCGCCCGTCCAGCACCGGCACCGACGCGGGCGCGGCGACCGCGGGCTGCCGCCGCAGCGCCGACACCGTGAACCACACCAGCGCCACCATGGCCAGCGCCGAAGTGCCGTACTGCGCGTACGAGTACACCGGCAGCCCCGCCGCCGTCTCATTGAGCACCGGCAGCAACTCAGTGCCCCACCGGTCGTGGTGGGTGAAGGCGTCCCACACGACGTGCGTGCTCGCGCCGATGACCGCCGATGCGTAGAACCGCAGCGCGTGCGCCAGGGGCCGGTCCGCGCGCAGCCCACGCCCTCGTACGAAGGCGTGAACACGCCCCTGCCAGGCGGCAGGCAGCAGAGCCAGCAGCGGCTCACGCACCATCAGCCACACCGCTGCCAGCGCCGCCGTGATGGCCGCATCGACCGTCAGCACCCCCAGCGGGGCGTGGGTGACATTGCCGAACTCCATCGCGCCGGGAACGGCGGTGGCGGCGAAGTACGTCATGTCGGGGGCGAACGAGCCCATCACGAGGGCCGACGCGAGCAGCGGACCGTGCGCAACCCCGGCGCTGCGGATACCCGGCAGCACCGCCGCGGCATGGCTCAGTGTGAACGGCATGATCGTGCCCCCTGGTGACCGTTGTTGATCAATAGCGCCCAGTATGCGTGTTGTTCCAACACTGGATTCCGGGCGAACGAGAGGTAGCGGACTGGTGAAAAACGGTCAGGGACCGGTGTCCCGGGGCGCGGAGTTGCCGTAGGGTCACGTGAGTCCTTGCGCTGGGGAGCGCGGGCAGCCGCCGATGGGGAGGGAACAGACGTATGGCAGCGCAATTCGGCCGCCGGCTGCGCAGGGGAGCGACCACGGCCGCTGTGGCCGCGGCCGCTGTGGCCGCACTCTCCGCCTCACAGGCGCCCGGCATCACGCATGCCACTACGGGCGACAGCCAGGGGGCTTCCGACGCCACCCCGCCGTCCGGTACCCCGGTCACCGGCAACTCTCCGTACTACACGGACCTTCCGCCGCTGAGCATCCCGGATAAACCGGGCACTTCAGTCGATCTGCCCGCGACGGGCACGACGGGCACGACGGAAGCGGGCATACCCGCCACCGTCCTCGCGGCGTACAAGCAGGCCGAGCAGACCATCGCCGGCTCGGACCCCGGCTGTCATGTTCCGTGGCAACTGCTCGCCGCGATCGGCAAGGTGGAGTCCGGCCAGGCGCGCGGCGGCCGTGTCGACGCCGAAGGCACCACGCTCTCGCCGATCCTCGGCCCGGTCCTCAACGGCGTCGGCTTCGCGAACATCTCGGACACCGACAACGGTGCGTACGACGGCGACTCGACGCACGACCGCGCGGTCGGCCCGATGCAGTTCATCCCGTCCACCTGGGAGAGGTGGGGCCAGGATGCCAACGGCGACGGCCGCCGGGACCCCAACAACATCTACGACGCCGCACTCGCCGCCGGACGCTATCTCTGCGCCGGCGGCCGCGATCTGGCGGTCAAGTCCGACCTCGACCGGGCGATCCTTGGCTACAACCACTCGCAGGAGTACTTGCGTACGGTTCTGTCCTGGTTCGAGTACTACAAGCGCGGGACCCACGCGGTCCCGGACGGCACGGGTGTGCTGCCGGTCTCCAACGGACCCGACAGCTCCGGCTCCACGGAGAACAGCACGGCCACGCCGACGCCCACGCCTCCGACGACGCCCGGCTCCAGCCCCAGCCCCAGCCCCAGCCCCAAGCCGACGCCGCCCAGCACGCCGAATCCCGGTGGCGGCACCACGAACCCGCCAACCCCGCCGACGTCGACACCCCCGCCGACCCAGGCGCCCGTCTCCCGTATCGAGGACGCGGGCACCGGCGAGCTGACCGCCATGGCGGGCGACGCGTTCGCCGAACGGGCCATCGTGCGGGTGAAGAACACCGCCGGGCGGACCGTCCCGAGCCAGGCCGTCCGCTTCGACGTCGTCGGCGACACCGACACCCGATTCACCGGCGGGAAGGCGAGCGTCACGCTCAGCACCGGCGCCGACGGCACAGTCGCGTCGCCCGCGCTCCAGGCGGGCGAGAAGACGGGTGCCTTCACGGTCCGGGCCACGGTGGTGGGCCGTGTCCTGCCCGCCGTCGACTTCCCCGCGACCGTCACCGTCCGTGCGGCGGACGCGATCGACAGGACCGACCAGAAGGCCCTGACGGCCGCCCCCGGCACGGAGTTCGCGGACGCCGTCGAGGTCAAGGCCACCTACAAGGGCGCCATCGCGTCGGGTGTCGCGGTCACCGCCACCATGATCACCTCCGCGGACGACGCGGCTGTGAACGACAAGGGCCCCTACTTCAAGGACGCCGAGGGCAACACGATCCGCACCCTCACGGACCTGAAGACCGACGCCAATGGCGTGCTGAAGCTCCCGAAGATCTACGCGGACGACCAGACGGGCACCTTCCTGCTCCGCCTCACCACCGCGGGCGGCGCGACCGTCACCATTGAGCTCAAGGTCGCGACCCCGGCGGCCTGACCCGCAGCGCAGCACTCCCGCACCGCCCCTGTGTCGCCGGCTGACACAGGGGCGGTGCAACGTGTTCTCATCTCGCGGCTCCATTGCCACCCCGTCCCTGTCTGACCCGTCGGATCAGCTGCCGGTCTCCCTGCTGAGGCGCGCCTTGGTGTGCCGGGTCGGCTCCGCCGTCGAAGGATCCTCGGGCCAGGGATGCCTGGGATAACGGCCGCGCAATTCCGCCCGTACGGAGCGGTATCCGTCCTTCCAGAAGGACGGAAGGTCCGCGGTGACGGCGGCGGGCCGCCCGGCGGGCGAGAGCAGATGCACCAGCACCGGCACGCCCGCGACCGTGGGCGTCTCGCGCAGTCCGAACAACTCCTGGAGCTTCACCGCCAGGACGGGCTGCGCCCCGCCGTACTCCACCCGGACCCGCGAGCCGCTCGGCACCTCGATCCGCTCCGGCGCCAGCTCGTCGAGCCGGGCCGCGTCCCCGCTCGCCCAGGGCAGCAGCCGCTGGAGTGCCTGCCCGGCCTGGACGCGTCCGAGATCGGCCCGCCGCCGGGCCCGGGACAGCTCCGGCTCCAGCCACTCGTCGGTACGGTCCAGCAGCGCCGTGTCCGACACATCGGGCCAGGGCGCGCCCAGCTCCCGGTGCAGAAACGTGAGCCGCTCGCGCAGGCCCTCCGACTCGCGCGTCCAGCGCAGCAGTCCGAGTCCCTCGCGCCGCAGCCCGTCCAGCAGAGCTTCGCGTACAAGCGCGGGATCCGGGACCTTGAGGGCGCGTACGGAGAGCTCCACGGCCCCCAGTCGCTCCACCTCCCGAGCAACGACGTCGCCCTTCTCCCAGTGGACCTCCTCGCCGGTGACGAGCAGATGCGCGGCGGCGGTACGCGCCGTGTCCTCGTCGATGACGGCGGCGAGCCGTACCCGCGCGGAGGCGGCGTGCGCGGGCCGGTCCGCGACGGCGACGGCCAGCCAGGGCGCACTGCGCAGCCCCGATCCGGCGACGAGCTCGCCCCCGGTCCCGGAGGCCATCAAGAAGGCGCCTTCGCCGCGGGCTTTGGCCACCCGCTCGGGAAACGCGAGCGCGGCGACGATCCCGGCGGCAGCGTCGTCGGAGAGGGGGTTTTCCCCCACCTCGCTCTCCCCCAGAGCTTCGCCTGGGAGGTACCCCCATCCCGAACCGGGGCGCCGCCCCGGACTCCGCGCCTCAAACGCCGGCGAGGCTGGACGTGTCGGCCCGGGCCGCGCCTTCAAGCCCGTGCGGGTCCCCCCGGACGAAGTCTGGGGGAGATTGAGGACCGGGGGTCCGGGGGCAGCGCCCCCGGGTCCGGCCGCCGAGGCGGGCAGCCGGCCCGCCTCCGGCCGCCAGCGCCCCG
>NZ_JBSFMS010000004.1:0-112632 GCF_053599675.1 Streptomyces sp. NPDC000880
CTCGACCCCCTTGGGGAGTACGGGCGTCAGCGCGTCCACGAGTTCCTGCTGGCTGCCGCCGACGGTCTCGACGCTGCGTGGGCTGCAGCTGTACGAGACGGTTCGCGCGGCGGGTCAGGCCGAACTCGTCGCCCAGCACGCCACTGTTCGGACGCCGCGACGAGGCCGTCGAGGACACGGCCACAGCGTGCGCCCAGATGATCGACGCCGAGCCGGCCACGGCCCAGGCCGGCGGGCCCGCCTTGCCGGGCTGCTCGCTCAGCTGATCGCAGAGAAGCGAGCACAACCCGGGCCGGACCTCACGTCCTGGGGTGAGCGGTCGACTACGCCTCCCAGGCGGACGGCGTGCTGTCGGTCCGACGACTGATCCACGGGCACCGGCTCATGTGCCACGCCCGTGACCAGCATGGCTGGACGCTCTTCACGGACGGCGGTGCGTCTTCTGCTCGGCCTCGCCGCGCCCGGATCGCCTTCCTAGGCGCCCGTACGCACACCGCCAACCGGCCCGCGCATCTCCGACTCCGGGGCCGGCGCGAGGAATTGACGGCCACCGGGGTCGCGGGCCCGACGCGGTTTTCGCGTACAACGACCCGTCGCGATCGGTGCGATGCGGGTGCTGCACGAGCGGTGCCTGCGGGTGCCGTGGGGCGTGGCGGTCGTTGGGTTCGACGACATCGCCGAGGGGCGGTACGGGGCCGTCACGCTCACCACGGACTCCCCCGACAAGCGGTCGATCGCGCGGCTCGCGGTCGAGTCGGTGATCAGCCGCTTGCGGGGGGCCGGGACCGCTCCGGCCGGAGCCGGAGCGGTCGTGAACTCACCGCGGACATCTCCTGATGGAGCGGGAGATCACCGTGGGGCGACGGTGAGTCCGCGGTGGTTCGCCTGGGTGTGGTGGATCAGGTCTGCTGGGGGCTCGTCTTCAGCGGTGTACGGAGCCCCTTGCGCTCGCCCCGTGGCTGGCCCGGGTTGCGCAGGAGAAGTGCGAGAGCGGCGGCCACGAGCGAGATGCCGCCGGCGAGGATGTAGGCGCCGCTGTATCCCCAGGCCCCAACCGCCATGGACCCGAGACCGCCGCCGAACAGGCCGCTGATGACCTTGCCGCTGTAGGCGATGCCGTAATTGGTGGCGTTGTTGTTCTCACCAAAGTAGTCCGGCGTCAGGGAGGCGAACATCGGGTAGAAGGCGCCGCCACCGAATCCCGAGAAGAACGCGAACAGCAGGAACATCCCCTCGTTGCCGTTGTTTCCCGCCCACAGCACGCCGAACTGCGAGAAGCCGAGGACCAGGATCACGAAGATCAGGGAGATCTTGCGGCCCCAGATGTCGGAGAGCCACCCGACGACGCCACGGCCGACCCCGTTGACGATCGCCAGGATGCCGGCCGACTGGGCCGCGACGAGCGGGCCGAATCCGACGTCCTTGGCGAACGGGACCTGGAAGGAGATGCCGAAGATCGAGACGCCTGCGGTGAGCACCAACAGAAGCCAAATCAGCGGGAGTTGACCGGTCTTGATGGCTTCCATCGGGGTGTACTGCTTCGACGCCGGCGGGTTCTTGGCCAGGCTCCGTGCGGACTTGGCGTTGGCCTTCTGCGCCTCCAGCGGGTCGACGCTCTCCGGCCACCAGTTCTTGGGTGGGTCCTTGAAGAACCAGCCGCAGACGCCGATCGCGACCAGGGCGTAGAGCCCGATCAGATCGAGCACCGTCTGGTAATTGCTGGTGTCGAAGGCGAAGTTGAAGATGAAGATGAAAGGAACGGAGCCGTAGGCGAATCCGCCGTTGACGAATCCGGTTTTGCCGCCCCGCTTCTCCGGATACCACTTTCCCACCATGTTGATACAGGTGGAGTAGACCAAGCCGGAGCCTACGCCTCCGAAGAGACCGAATCCGGTGATCGCCATCCACACGTTGTCGAAGTGGGATATGGAAAGGAAGCCCACCAACGCGAGCCCGGAGCCGACGAGCATCGCCCCGCGGGCGCTGAGGATTCCCTTCTCCCGCATCCAGCCCGTCGGAAAGGACACGCCCGCCTGGAAGAAGGTCCAGACGCTGAGGATCCAGAAGGTGTTGCTCTGGGTCCAACCGTGGGCCGCCGAGAGGGTGTCCTCGGCCGACCCATATGCGTACTCGAAAACGCTGATGGCCATCATCGCGACCCACGGCAGCCACACCATGAGGCGCCGCGAGTGCCCAAGAATCTCCCGGTCGCTCTCGCCCACGCGATAGATACGGCCCTTACTGTCAGTCACTTCTCGGTAGGCGGCCGTCGCCGCATACCGTTGCGCCTCAGTACTCATGTCGTCCTCTCAAGCTCGGCGCAAACCCGGTCGGCGCCCCCCTGAACGGCGCGTTCGGGCATGACGAAGTCCGCCCTCCTCACGGTCAGTTGACGTACGCCCCGGCTGGTCCCACACCGGAGGTGACGGACTGTATACAGTCTACGAATACTGTATTTGGCATGTATCCCTCAGTTGATCGTCGGTGTCCAGAGCCCGGTCAGCACTTTGCGCAACGCTTGCCGAGCCATAACGGAGTCATGGCACCCGCGATACGCGGCTTGACCAACCAGCCATGAGAGGCGCCGCGAGAAGCCATGAAACGGAGGGTCTACTGCGCCCTTCCAACGATGTAAGAAGTGCGTGCTCCGGAACGACGAGTGACGGCACGAGCCCATCTCCCACGCGAGCCGGAGCACTGGGCGCCGCCGGCTGAGCGCCTGGGGGACGACGGCACCAAGAACCAGGACACCGGGAAGGGCGGCGACTCGGGACAGGTCGTCGCCACGCCGTCCCCCGGGGACCAGAAGACCTGCACCGTCGACCAGTTCGGCGGCGAGACGCTCGATCTGAAGAGCGCCACGGTCGGCTTCTCGCAGTCCGAGAAGGAGGCCAACGCCTTGTATCAGCGATGTCCAGGATCTGTTCGCCAAGGGCGCCGACCTGCTGGTGACAGCCCCGCTCAACTCCGACGGCTGGGGCCCTGCGCCGCGGATCAGATGATCGAGGCGACCGGCGGCAAGGGAGAGGTCGCCATTCTGCTCGGCGCCGCCGGAAACAATGTCACCACCGAGCGCGCCAAGGGCTTCAAGGACCGGATCAAGGTCAAGGCCCCCGATCTGCAGTGGTGTTCGAGCAGACGGGTGAGTTCGCCCGCGAGAAGGGCCGGCAGATCACCGAGCAGCTCATCCAGTCGAATCCCGGCATCGACGGAATCTGCGCCGAGAACGACGAGATGGGCCTCGGCGCCGTCAACGCCCTGAAGGGCACGGGCAAGAAGGGCCGGAGCCGGGCCGGAGCCGTCAGGATCGCGACGGTCGACGGGCTGCCCGCCCGTCGAGTACGAAGGTGCGGAGCCGCCCCCTTTTCACGAGTTACGCGAGCCCTCGTTACGCGAGCCCCGCCACCAGCTCCGCGACCGACTTGCGGCGGCCCGTGTAGAACGGGACCTCTTCGCGGACGTACATACGCGCCTCGGAGGCGCGCAGATGACGCATCAGGTCGACGATGCGGTACAGCTCGTCGGCCTCGAAGGCGAGCAGCCACTCGTAGTCGCCGAGCGAGAACGACGCCACCGTGTTGGCACGCACGTCCGGGTAGCCGCGGGCCATCTTGCCGTGGTCGGCGAGCATCCGGCGGCGGTCCTCGTCGGGCAGCAGGTACCAGTCGTAGGAGCGCACGAAGGGGTAGACCGAGACATAGTTGCGCGGCGTCTCGTCGGCCAGGAAGGCAGGGATGTGCGACTTGTTGAACTCGGCCGGGCGGTGCAGCGCCATGTTCGACCAGACCGGCTCCAGCGCGCGGCCGAGCCTGGTGCGGCGGAAGAGGTTGTACGCCTCCTGCAGCTCGTCCGCGGTCTCGGCGTGCCACCAGATCATGACGTCGGCGTCCGCGCGGAGCCCGGACACGTCGTACGTGCCGCGCACGGTGACATCCTTGGCGGCGAGCTGGTCGAACAGCTCCTGGACCTCGTCGGCGTAGCCGGAACGGTCCGCGTCACTGGGGAGCACATCGCGCAGCTTGAAGACGGACCACAGCGTGTACCGGATGACCTCGTTGAGGTCCTTGGCCTTCTTGCCTGCGTTCGGAATCTTTTCGGGCGCACTCATAGGGCTATTCTGCCGCGCCACGATCAGTGCCCCGCGCCAGGGTGGGCGTGGCGAGGATCTCGTCGGCGGCGCGCTGGGCGCCGGCGATACAGGCGGGGATGCCGACGCCGTCGTACGCCGCCCCGCAGACCCTCAGGCCGGCCAGTTTGGCGACCTCGTCGCGGATCCGGGCGACCCGCGCGAGATGCCCGACGGGGTACTGCGGCAGTCCGCCGATCCAGCGGGTCACCTCGGTGGCGACGGGCCTGGCCGCGAGTCCGGTGGCCGCGCCGAGGTCGCGCAGGGATACGTCGACGAGCTCGGTGTCCTCGCGGTGCAGGTGTTCCTCCTCGCCGTAGCGACCGATCGAGGTACGCAGCAGGAAGAGGTCGGAGGAACCCTTGTCGACCCAGCCCCACTTGCGGGTGGAGAAGGTGGACGCCTTGATGGTGCGGCCGTCCACGGGCGGCACCAGGAAGCCACTGCCTTCCGGCATGCCGGCCACGTCCGTACGCCGGAAGGCCATGGTGACCAGCGCCATCGAGGCGTACTCGACCCGGCCGAGCTCCGCGGCGGCGGCCGGGGACTCGGCAGCGAGCAGCGCGGACGCGGACCAGGCGGGGGTCGCGAGCACCACGCCGTCGGCGGCGATGACGCGCTGGTCGGTGCGGATCTGCCAGCCTTCGGCACTACGGGTCAGCCCGAGGACGGGCGTCTCCATGAGGATCTCGCCGCCCCGGTCGCGTACGGCGTCGGCGACGGCGCGCGGCAGCTGACCCACACCGCCCTCGATGCCCATGAAGACCGGCCCGGCGGCCTGCTGCCCGGCGGCCGTGGCCTGGATGTCGCGTACGGCTGCCAGCAGCGAGTCATGGGTCTTCGCCGCCTCGAAGAGCTGGGGGACGGCAGCGCGCATCGAGATGCGGTACGCGTCGCCCGCGTACACCCCGCCGAGCAGCGGCTCCACCAGCCGGTCCACGACCTCGCGGCCGAGGCGCTCGGCGACGTACGCTCCGACCGCGACATCGTCGCCGAGCTCTGCGGGCGCGAGGTCCCGCTCTTGTTCGATACGGGCGATGCCCTGCGCCGACAGCAGTCCCGCGAGCGCCGCCGGGTCGCCCGGCACGCCCATCACATGGCCCTTGGGCATCGGGCGCAGCGCATCGCGCGTCCACAGGGACGCGGAGGCGGTGGCGGGCGGCTGGAGCCGGTCGGCGAGGCCGACGGCGCGGGCCAGTTCGACCGCCTCGGGGCGGCGGGCGAGCATCGACTCGGCGCCGAAATCGACGGGGGCGCCCTCGATCTCGCCCGCCCGGAGCTTGCCGCCGAGCCGCCTGGTGGCCTCCAGGAGCGTGACGCGCACGCCGGAGCCGAGCAGCCGGTGCGCGGCGGCGAGACCGGCGATGCCACCTCCGATGACGACGACATGACCCGTACGTGTGTCCATGTCCCCCACTCTCTCAAATCCCTTACCGAGTCCTGACCGTGACCGCTTCGGAACCGGAGAAGGGCAACCCGCACCGCGGCCCCGTCCGTCGAACCAGCAACACTCACTACCAGTCCCTGGGGGGGCCGATATGCGTGCACGTCGTACGGTCGCGGCACTGTTTCTCACCGCTTCACTCGCGCTTGCCGGATGCAGTGGAGTCGCTTCCGAATCCGGCGCAGACGACAAGGCGCAGAGCGCCGCGAAACCCGCGTTGCAGGACGGCGGGGCCGGCGCGGGCTACGGCTCCGACCGGCAGTCGTCCGGCGCAGAGCAGACGAAGCCGAAAGGTCCTATCGCCCTGGCGCCGACCCACATCATCCGCACCGCGGAGCTCGCCGTGGAGGTCAAGGACGCCCCGAAGGCCCTCGCCTCGGCCCGCGGGAGCGCTGCGAGCGCCGGCGGGCATGTCTCCAACGAGAGCACCGAGCGGATCGACGACACCCATGTGACCTCGCGCGTCGTGTTGCGCGTCCCGCAGGAGAAGTACGACGCGGTCCTGGCCGAGCTGGCGGGCGCCGGAAAGCTGCTCTCCCGCAAGGCCGACGCCAAGGACGTCACCGACCAGGTCGTCGACGTGGAGAGCCGCATCGCAACGCAGCGGGCGAGCGTCGCACGCGTACGGGCGCTGATGGACCGGGCCGAAAAACTCAGCGACGTGGTCACGCTGGAGGGTCAACTGAGCAGCCGTCAGGCCCAGTTGGAGTCGCTGCTCGCGCAGCAGGCCGCGCTCAAGGACCGTACGACGCTGGCGACCATCACCTTGGTCCTCTCCGAGAAGGAGGACAAGGGGCAGAAGAAGGAGGACGACGACCCGGGCTTCCTGGACGCGCTCGGCGGCGGCTGGGACGCGCTCGTTGCGACGGGCCGGTGGATCGCGGTGGTGGCGGGCGCGGTGGCCCCGTTCGCCGCGGTTCTTGTTGTGCTGTACGCGCTGTGGCGCTGGGTGCTGCGGCCGCGGCTCGCCAAGCGGCCCGTGGCTGAGCCCGCGGTGTCCGCGCCCGAGCCCGCGGCCGGCCCCGCCCCCGCCCCCGCCCCGGGTCAGGACTGAACGGCCCTCGCGCCGTAGCGTGTTCCCCATGGCAGTGGAGCGGCTGGTAGTCATCGGGGGCGATGCGGCGGGCATGTCCGCCGCATCGCAGGCACGCAGGCTCAAGGGCCCGGACGAGCTGGAGATCGTCGCGTTCGAGCGCGGCCACTTCAGCTCGTTCTCGGCGTGCGGGATTCCGTACTGGGTCGGCGGTGATGTGCCCGAGCGCGACGACCTGATCGCCCGCACGCCGGCCGAGCACCGCGAGCGCGGCATCGAGCTGCGGATGCGTACGGAGGTGACGGAGATCGACGCCCCGGGCGGGCGGGTGCGCTCCCGTGATCTTCAGACCGGCGCCAAGTCGTGGACGGGCTTCGACAAGCTGGTGATAGCGACCGGCGCACGCCCGGTCCGGCCGCCGCTGCCGGGCATCGACACGCCGGGCGTGCACGGCGTGCAGACCCTCGACGACGGCCAGGCCCTGCTGGACACCCTCGCGCGCACCAGCGGGCGGCGCGCGGTCGTCATGGGCGCCGGCTACATCGGTGTCGAGATGGCGGAGGCGATGCTGAAGCGCGGCTACGAGGTGACGGTCCTCAACCGCGGCGAGCGGCCGATGGCCACTCTCGACCCCGACATGGGCCGCCTGGTCCACGAGGCGATGGACTCGATCGGCATCACGACGGTGAACGGCGCCGGGGTCACCAAGATCCTCACGGGCGGAGACGGCCGGGTCCGCGCCGTCGCCACCGAGAACGCGGAGTACCCGGCGGACGTGGTGGTCCTCGGCATCGGCGTCGAGCCGGAGACCACCCTCGCCCGCACCGCGGGTCTGCCGCTCGGTGCGTACGGCGGGCTGCTCACCGATCTCGCGATGCGGGTGCGCGGCTACGAGAACATCTGGGCCGGCGGCGACTGTGTGGAGGTTCTCGACCTCGTCTCGGGCCGCGAGCGCCATATCGCGCTGGGCACGCACGCCAACAAGCACGGCCAGGTCATCGGCGCGAACGCCGGCGGCGGGTACGCGACCTTCCCCGGCGTCGTCGGCACGGCGGTCAGCAAGGTGTGCGATCTGGAGATCGCCCGAACCGGTCTGCGGGAGAAGGACGCCCGCGCGGTCGGCCTGCAGTACGTCACGAGCACGATCGAGTCGACGAACAGCGCCGGGTACTACCCCGACTCCTCGCTGATGACGGTGAAGATGCTCGCGGAACGCCGTACGGGCCGGCTCCTCGGCGTCCAGATCGTCGGCCGCGAAGGCGCGGCCAAGCGCGTCGACATCGCGGCCGTCGCCCTGACCGCGGGGATGACGGTGGAGCAGATGACGGCCCTGGATCTTGGCTACGCCCCGCCGTTCTCCCCGGTCTGGGACCCGGTGCTGGTGGCGGCGCGAAAGGCGACGACAGCAGTCCGCGAGGCGGGTTCCCTGTAGAGGCCCTACGAGGCATCCGCCGGCGCCGCACCCGCTTCCCGATCAGCGCCCGGCGGGGCCCCGCCGCCTCTCGCCGCGCGCGGCCGCCTCGGACAGCGCGCCGGAGAGCCGGGGGCGCAGCAGGCGGCCCACCGGTCGTTCGATCAGCCTGTGCACCAGCCAGGAGGCCACCAGCATGCCGCCGGTCACCAGCGCGAGCACGGTGTACGGCGGCAGCCGGTCTCCGAGCGCTCCGATGAGCTCCCAGCCGATGTACTGGTGCAGCAGGTAGAGCGGGTAGGTGAGCGCCCCGGCGTACGGGAGCCAGCGCCACTTCATCCAGCCCAGCTTCCCGGTCGCGACCAGGGCCATCGCCCCGAAGCAGACGGCAAGGACGGCGACGACCGGCCAGAAGGGGATGCTCTGCTTGAAGTAGCCGAGGCTTCGGCTCCAGGTGTCGTGCGCGGAGGGCAAAGCCGCTCCGAAGCACACCAGCACAACGCCGGTGAGCATCAGGTTGGGCCGGAAGCGGTACATCAGGAAGAAGGCCATTCCGGCGATGAAGTACCAGCAGTAGTTCGGCATGATCAGCAACTGGAGCGCCGAATCGCCGGACTTGGCGAAGAGCATGCCCGCCGCGGCCCAGACGCAGCAGAAGGCCAGCACGCGTCGGTAGGTCAGGCCCCGCCACGCAATGAGCGCGAACAGGAGATAGAAGCGCAGCTCGGCGAAGAGCGTCCAGTACACCCCGTCGACCTTGCCGACGCCGAGCGGCTCCTGAAGCATGGTGAGGTTGGTCAGCACGTCCGCCACGGGCAGCGAATCCTGGCCACCCGGTACGAGCAGCAGTACGGCGGTGGTGGCCAGGACGGCGAACCAGTACGCGGGGTACAGCCGGCTCACCCGGGAGACGAAGAAGTCCCCCAGCGACCTGCCCCAACAGCTCATACAGATGACGAAGCCGCTCATCAGGAAGAAGAACTCCACGCCCAGCCAGCCGTAGGCGGTGAAGGGGAACGCGGCAGGGAAGATCGCTTCCCCGCGGTTCGTCCACCCTCCGTAGAGCGCCATGTAGTGGTAGGCCACCACCATCAGCGCGGCCAGCAGCCGCAGGCCGTCCAGTGCGGATATCCGGCCTACGCGAGGGGGCGTCGTGGTGGGCGTCGGCGCCGCCCGCACACGCGGCAGCGTCGGGTCCTGCACAAGCAAGGGTTCTCCCCCTCAGAGCGCGGTCCGCGTGTGCACATACTCCACGAGACGGGTCAGGGTGTCCGGGTCGGTCGTCGGAAGCACGCCGTGGCCCAGGTTGAACACATGGCCCTCCAGGCCCGCGGCGGCGTCCAGCACCTCGCGGGTCTTGGCCTCGACCGCCTCCCGCGTGGAGAACAGGACGGCCGGGTCGAGGTTGCCCTGGAGCGCCTTGCCCGGGCCGACGCGGCGTGCGGCCTCGTCCAGCGGCACCCGCCAGTCGACGCCGACGACGTCCGCGCCCGCCTCGCCCATCAGGCCGAGGAGTTCGCCGGTGCCGACGCCGAAGTGGATGCGCGGCAGCTCGTACGAGGCCACCGCGTCGAGGACCTTGGCGGAGGCCGGCATCACGGAGCGCCGGTAGTCGGCGGGGGCGAGCGCGCCCACCCACGAGTCGAAGAGCTGCACCGCTGAGGCGCCGGCCTCGATCTGCACCTTGAGGAAGGCCGAGGTGATCTCCGCGAGCCGGTCGAGCAGGTCGGCCCACAGCTGCGGGTCGCCGTACATCAGGGCCTTGGTGTGCTCGTGGTTGCGCGAGGGGCCGCCCTCGACGAGGTAGCTCGCGAGGGTGAAGGGCGCGCCGGCGAATCCGATGAGCGGGGTGGCCCCGAGCTCGCCGGTGAGCAGCCCGATCGCCTCGGTGACGTACCAGACGTCCTCGGGCGTGAGGTCGCGCAGCCGTGCCAGATCGGCGCGGGTGCGGATCGGCTCGGCGACGACCGGGCCGACGCCCGGCTTGATGTCGAGGTCGAGGCCGATGGCCTTGAGCGGCACGACGATGTCGCTGAAGTAGATCGCCGCGTCGACCTTGTGGCGGCGTACCGGCTGCAGCGTGATCTCGGCGACGAGTTCCGGCCGCATGCACGACTCGAGCATGCCGATGCCCTCGCGGACCTTGAGGTACTCGGGCAGCGAGCGCCCCGCCTGACGCATGAACCAGACCGGCGTGTGCGGCACCGGCTCACGCCTGCACGCCTTCAGAAAGGCTGATTCTTCGACAGCGTGTGTTTTCGTCGGCCGGCCCGAGGATGGGGTATCCCCGGCTCGGGCCGAGCCTCGAGCGAAGGGAAGGTCATTGGCACTCACGCCCAGAATCTTCGCACGTACACCTGAAGTGGCCGCTCCGGGCCGGGTGTCCCTCCCTGCGCGAAGCCCCCGTTCCGCCTACTCTTCCCCGCATGGCTGCGGCTCAGGGACATTTTTCCGATCATTCCAAAAGCGCTGACGATGCGGACAGCGCGGAGGGGAATGCTGTCCCGCGCGCGTTCCGGCTGGCGGTCGACGCGCTGCGGGCCGCGCGGCTGCGCCCCGAGATCGAATTGGACCCGACGCGCCCGCCGCAGCGGCTCGCGCCGCATGCCTACGCGCTGGAGGCGGCGGTCGTCGACGGCGACGACGACCTGGCGGACGGCCGCCTGGTGCTGCTGCACGATCCGGCCGGTCATGACGCCTGGCAGGGCACCTTCCGGCTCGTGACGCTGGTACGCGCCGAGCTGGAGCCGGAGATGGCGGCCGATCCGCTCCTTCCCGAGGTCTGCTGGTCGTGGCTGACGGGCGCGCTGGAGGCGCGCGGGCTCTCGTACGGGGAGGCGAGCGGGACCGTCACCCGCGCGGGCTCTCACTATTTCGGTGGACTCTCCGGGCGGCACCCGGCGACGCAGATCGAGATCCGGGCGTCGTGGACACCGCGCGAGGGTCTGGACGGGGTTCCGGACTCGGCGGCACACCTCGCGGCCTGGTGCGATCTGCTCTGCCAGGTCGCCGGGCTGCCGCCGTCGCCGGCCGGTCCGGTGGACGCGGCGACGGGCGTGGTCTCGCTCCCACAGCGGCGCGGCCCGCAGCAGCCCTGACGCCGCGCGGGGGCGGCGCACGGGAGACTGAGCCCGGCAGGTGCTCGGAGCCGCAGCGGGGAAACCCGGCGCGGGACGTGCACGAAGGCTGACGCCCGGGACGTGCACGAAGGAACGCGCCGGGACCGCGGCCGGGAAAAGCGCGGGACGCGCCGGGCGGCTGACGGCGGATCATGCCCGAAGTCGCAGCCGAGAGACCGACGCGCCGACACGCCAGGGGCCCCGGCCCGGCAGACCGAGCGCGGACGTGCTCGGTCTGCCACCGAGGGACTGACGCGCGCACGCGCCAGGGAACCCGGGGCGGGCGAGTGAGCGTGGGACGAATCGGGGCCCGCGCCCGGAGGCGCAAGCGGACGGTTCGTTCTTAGGATGATCGATCACCCGTCCGAATTGCCCCAATTGTTACTAACCAAATCGTGATCATTCTCTAAAGGCGGACGGGTTCGGTGCCGAAGAGGTCTGTGACCCTAACTGCACGGCCCACCCCGGCTTCTTCCCCCCGAGCCGGCTCCGTCCCGCACCTTCCCAGGAGGCCTGGTGTCCGTTCTTCTCGAGCAGCCCGCAAGCCTGGTCGCCTACCGCCCGAACAAGCCGACGGCCATGGTCGTCGTGGCCGACCCGCGCGTCCGCTCCACCGTCACCCGCCACCTGTGGGCCCTCGGAGTGCGTGACGTCATCGAGGCGTCGTCCATCGCGGAGGCCCGTCCCCGCGTCGGCAACCCGCGCGACATCTGCGTTGCCGACGTCCACCTGCCCGATGGTTCCGGGCTGACCCTCCTGTCCGAGACCCGAGCCGCGGGCTGGCCCAATGGCCTCGCCCTCTCCGCCGCCGACGACATCGGCGCCGTGCGCAACGCCCTCGCGGGCGGCGTCAAGGGCTACGTCGTCACCGGCACACGTAACAACATCGGGCACCCGACCCGACCCGGCGCCGCCCCCATCGGCGCCGTGGCCGGCCGGATGCACCGCCGCCCCCCGGGCGCCCCGAGCCACCCGGGCGGCTACCGCGAGCTCTCCGGCCGTGAGGTCGAGGTGCTCCGCCTGGTCGCGGAAGGCCAGTCGAACAAGGCGATCGGCGTCTCGATGGGCCTGTCCGCGCTGACCGTCAAGAGCCACCTCGCCCGTATCGCGCGCAAGCTGGGCACGGGCGACCGGGCCGGAATGGTGGCCGTCGCCCTGCGGACCGGCATCATCCACTGACCGCTGTACATATCCTTCGCGCCCGTCGACGGAACGTTCCGTCGACGGGCGCTCTCAGTTGACGGATACCCTTGACACGTGACCGACGCCCAAGAGACCGCAGCAGAGACCGCACTGCGAACCACCGGGGGCGCTCCCCCGGACGACGTCGAACCGGCGCCGATTCCCTTGCTGGAGCCCCGTGAAGGCATTCCGCCCGTGGTCGCCGACGAGGCGGCACTCGCCGAAGTGATCGCCGCGTTCGCCAGGGGATCCGGCCCTGTCGCCGTGGACGCCGAGCGCGCGTCCGGCTACCGCTACGGGCAGCGGGCCTATCTCGTACAGCTGCGCCGCGAAGGCGCGGGCAGCGCGCTGATCGATCCGGTCGGCTGCCCCGACCTCTCCGAGCTCGGCGAGGTCCTGGCCGGTACGGCGTGGATTCTGCACGCGGCCACCCAGGATCTCCCCTGCCTGCGCGAAATAGGCATGATCCCGACCCGGCTCTTCGACACGGAGCTCGCCGGGCGGCTCGCGGGCTTCCCGCGGGTCGGCCTTGGCGCGATGGTCGAGTCCGTCCTCGGCTACGCGCTGGAGAAGGGCCACTCGGCGGTGGACTGGTCGACCCGTCCGCTGCCCGAGCCGTGGCTGCGCTATGCCGCGCTCGATGTGGAGCTGCTGGTCGATCTGCGCGACGCGCTGGAGAAGGAGCTGGACCGCCAGGGCAAGCTGGAGTGGGCCTTGCAGGAGTTCGAGTCGATCGCGTCGGCTCCGCCCGCTCCCCCGCGCAAGGACCCCTGGCGTCGCACGTCCGGGATGCACAAGGTGCGCCGCCGCCGTCAGATGGCGGTCGTACGGGAGCTGTGGACGGCCCGCGACAAGGTGGCGCAGCGGCGCGATGTGTCGCCGGGCAAGGTGCTGAGCGACTCGGCGATCATCGAGGCGGCGCTCGCCGTGCCGGCGAATGTGCAGGCGCTGACCGCACTGCCCGGGTTCGGCCACCGGATGGGACGGCGGCAGCTGGAGCAGTGGCAGGCGGCCGTCGACCGGGCCAAGGCACTGCCCGACGCCGAGCTCCCGCAGCCGGGCCAGGCGCTGAACGGCCCGCCGCCGCCGCGTTCATGGGCGGACAAGGACCCGGAGGCCGCGGCCCGGCTCTCCGCGGCGCGTGCGGCGGTCTCGGCGCTCGCGGAGGAGCTCAATCTGCCGCAGGAGAACCTGATCACCCCGGACACGGTCCGCCGGGTCTGCTGGGAGCCGCCGGCCGAGCCCACGGTGGCCGCGGTGGCCGAGGCGCTGGCCGGGCACGGAGCACGCCCCTGGCAGATCGAGCAGGTGGCGCCGCTGCTGACGAGCGCGCTGACTGCGACGGCCTGACGCCCGCGGCGGGCCTGTTCCCCTGCCCGCCCCTTTTCGACTGTGTTCAGTTCGCGGCTCCGCCGCGTGGGGGGACTCCCAGTCCTCAATCGCCGGACGGGCTGAATTTTTCAGCCCCTGGGGGTCCCCCGGACGAAGTCCGGGGAAGTTCGAGGCGCGGGGGTGGGTCCGGGGGCGAAGCCCCGCTACGGACCAGGCCCGCTGTGTGACGTTCACCGCTCCCGCCGCAGGGGGTGGGCAGGGTGGTTACCCGCAAGTAGCATGAGGGAAGGAAGCGCGCGCTTAGGCGCGTGCCCGCAGCAGTGCCATCCCGCACCCTGGAGGAGAGCCATCGTGCCTCGTACCGTCAGGGACGTCGTCTTCGTCGACGGCGTCCGCACCCCGTTCGGCAAGGCGGGCCCGAAGGGCATTTACCACGAGACCCGGGCCGATGATCTCGTCGTGAAGGCGATCCGGGAGCTGCTGCGCCGCAACCCGGACCTCGACCCCGCCAGGATCGACGAGGTCGCGATCGCCGCGACCACACAGATCGGCGACCAGGGCCTCACCCTCGGCCGCACCGCCGGCATCCTCGCGGGTCTGCCGCAGTCCGTACCCGGCTACTCCATCGACCGCATGTGTGCGGGCGCGATGACTGCCGTGACGACGACCGCCGGCTCCATCGCCTTCGGCGCGTACGACGTCGTTATCGCCGGCGGTGTCGAGCACATGGGCCGTCATCCCATGGGCGAGGGCGTCGACCCGAACCCGCGTTTCGTGAGCGAGAAGCTCGTCGACGAGTCCGCCCTCTTCATGGGTATGACCGCCGAGAACCTGCACGACCGGTACCCGACCATCACCAAGCAGCGCGCCGACGAGTACGCCGTGCGCTCGCAGGAGAAGGCCGCGAAGGCGTACGCCAACGGCAAGATCCAGCAGGACCTGGTGCCGGTCTCCGTACGCCGCACCAACGCAGAAGCGGGCGAGACCGGTTGGGGCCTGGCCACGGCCGACGAGCCGATGCGTCCGGGCACAACCCTGCAGTCGCTCGCGGGCCTGAAGACCCCCTTCCGCGCGCACGGCCGGGTCACCGCCGGTAACGCCGCCGGTCTCAACGACGGCGCCACCGCCTCCCTCCTCGCCTCCGAGGACGTCGCGCGCGAGCTGGGCCTGCCGGTCAGGATGCGGCTCGTCTCGTTCGCGTACGCAGGCGTCGAGCCCGAGGTCATGGGCTACGGTCCGATCCCGTCGACCGAGAAGGCCCTCGCCAAGGCGGGTCTGTCGATCGACGACATCGGCCTGTTCGAGATCAACGAGGCCTTCGCCGTCCAGGTGCTGGCCTTCCTCGAGCACTACGGCATCGCGGACGACGATGTGCGCGTCAACCAGTACGGCGGCGCCATCGCGTACGGCCACCCGCTGGCCTCCTCCGGTGTCCGCCTGATGACGCAGCTGGCCCGCCAGTTCGAGGAGCAGCCTGACGTCCGCTACGGCCTGACCACCATGTGCGTCGGCTTCGGCATGGGCGCGACGGTCATCTGGGAGAACCCGCACTTCGACGGAGGCAGCAAGTGAGCGAGCGCAGCGAGCGAGCAATGGGAAGGTGCAGCACGTGCCGGGGGCACCTCCCGGCCGAAGGCTGGGGGCGCTCGACCGAGCGAAGCGAGGGAGTGGCATGAGCACCACCGCTGAACTCCTGAAGGGCGCGGCCGAGCTGTTCCCGGACGAGGTCGTCACGCAGGCGCACGTACGCCACCTCGACCTCCCGGCCGGCGCGGGCACCTTCGCCCTCGTCACGCTGGACAACGGTCTGGACCACACCAAGCCGACCACCTTCGGCCCCCAGTCGCTGGCGAACCTGAACGCCGCCATCGACCAGGTCGAGAAGGAGGCGGCCGAGGGCGCGATCGTCGGCGTCGGCATCACCGGCAAGCCGTTCATTTTCGCGGTCGGCGCCGACCTCAAGGGCGTGGAGCTGCTGAAGCGCCACGAGGAAGCGCTGGCCATCGGCAAGGGCGGCCACGACGTCTTCAAGCGGCTGTCCGGGCTCGCGGTCCCGACGTTCGCGTACTACAACGGCGCGGCGATGGGCGGCGGTGTCGAGGTCGGGCTGCACTGCTCGTACCGCACCGTCTCCAAGGCGATCCCCGCCTTCTCGCTGCCCGAGGTCTTCCTCGGTCTCGTCCCGGGCTGGGGCGGCTGCGCGCTGCTGCCGAACCTGATCGGTGCGGACCGCGCGGTCTCGGTGATCATCGAGAACTCGCTCAACCAGAACAAGCAGCTCAAGGGAGCCCAGGTCTTCGAACTCGGGATCGCCGACGCGATCTTCGAGGGTGCGGACTTCCTGGAGCAGTCGCTCATCTGGACCGCGTCCGTTCTCAAGGGCGAGATCGCCATCGAGCGCGCGGAGATCGACCGCGGCGCGGCCTGGGACCAGGCCGTCGCACGCGGCCGCTTCATCGCCGACTCCAAGGTGCACGGCGCGGCCCCGGCCGCCTACCGCGCGCTGGACATCATCGAGGCGGCCAGGAACGGTGACCTCCAGGCCGGCTTCGACGCCGAGGACACGGCGCTGGCAGACCTGATCATGGGTGGCGAGCTGCGCTCCGGCATCTACGCCTTCAACCTGGTCCAGAAGCGCGGCAAGCGCCCGGCCGGAGCGCCGGACAAGTCACTGGCCCGCCCGGCCACCAAGGTCGGCGTCGTCGGCGCGGGCCTGATGGCCTCGCAGCTGGCGCTGCTCTTCCTGCGCCGCCTCGAGGTGCCGGTCGTGTTGACCGACATCGACCAGGAGCGCGTCGACAAGGGTGTGGGCTACGTCCACGCCGAGATCGAGAAGCTGCTCGGCAAGGGCCGCATCAACCAGGACAAGGCCAACCGCCTCAAGGGCCTGGTCAGCGGTGTGCTGGACAAGGCCGAGGGCTTCTCCGACGCCGACTTCATCATCGAGGCCGTCTTCGAGGAGATCGGCGTCAAGCAGCAGGTGTTCGCGGAGGTCGAGGCGGTCGCCCCGGCGCACGCGATCCTCGCCACCAACACCTCCTCGCTGTCGGTCACCGAGATGGCGTCCAAGCTCCAGCACCCGGAGCGCGTGGTCGGCTTCCATTTCTTCAACCCGGTCGCGATCCTCCCGCTGCTGGAGATCGTCCGCGGCGACAGGACGGACGACGCCTCGTTGGCCACCGCCTTCGGCGTCGCCAAGAAGCTGAAGAAGACCGCGGTGCTGTGCAAGGACGCCCCGGCGTTCGTCGTCAACCGCATCCTGACCCGCTTCATGGGCGAGATCCAGAACGTCATCGACGAGGGCACCCCGGTCGAGGTGGCCGAGAAGGCCGTCGAGCCGCTGGGTCTGCCGATGTCGCCGCTGGTCCTGCTGGAGCTGGTCGGTCCCGCGATCGGCCTGCATGTCTCCGAGACCCTCAACCGGGCCTTCCCGGACCGTTTCAAGGTCTCCGAGAACCTTGCCGCAGTCGTCAAGGCCGGCAAGCGCGGCTTCTACGTCTATGCCGGCGGCACCAAGCCGGAGCTGGACCCGGAGGTCGCCGCTCTCCTCAAGCAGGGCGATGTCGTCCTGACCGAGGAGCAGACCCGCGAGCGCGTGCTGAACGCGGTGGCGCAGGAGATCGGTCTGATGCTGGACGAGGGTGTTGTGGCCGAGGCCCAGGACATCGACCTCTGCCTGATCACGGGCGCCGGCTGGCCCTTCCACCTGGGCGGCATCACGCCGTACCTGGACCGCGAGGGTGTCTCCGAGCGCGTGAACGGCAAGCCGTTCCTGGCGCAGGGCATGGCGAGCGTCCCGGCGTAACGCCTGTCACGAGCAACCACAAGAGCAAGCGAGCAAGCAGCTGCCCCGGCACCGTTTCGGTGCTGGGGCAGCTTGCGTCGTGGAGGCGGCGGCGCGCCGGCCGTCAGATCCGGGTCCAGGCCTCCATCGCCAGACCGGGCTCCGTCGTCTTCTGCCGGGTGATCCGGAGGCCGCCGTCCGGGGCGAACGCGGCGAGCACGACGCGGCCATCGGCGTCGACGGCCAGTGCCGGGGCGCCCACGCACGCTTCTCCGGTGCCGGTCCAGACCGCACCGGCGGGCTCGTCCTCGGTCGGATACGCGGCGAGCGCGGGGCGTCCGTCGGCATCGCGCTGCGCCATGAGCGTGCAGTCATGGCCGTCCACGGCGGCCCGCAGCAGAGCCACCGGTCCTGCGCCCGTCCCGCCGCCCAGCGCCTCGGGCACGCTGTCCTGACGCCAGGCGTGCACCTCGGCGGACTTCTCGTCGCGCCAGAAGAAGGTGAGCCGGTCCTCGCCGGTCGCCACACCCGATACGGAGCCGTCCCGGACCTGCGCGGCGATGTCCTCGTCCCTGGTGAACAGGGGCTTGTCGCCGTCCTGCAGCCAGCGCATGATGCCCGCGCGCGCGGGCGCCAGGATCTCCGCCCGGCCGCTGCCGGTCGCGGCGACAGCGAGCCTGCCGTGGGCTCCGCTGCCCTTGAGATCGGCCCACGGCCGCCAGGCTCCGGAGGAGATCTGGCTGCGACCGCACACCCCGCCGCCGACGTTGCGTACGAAGACATGAACGTTGCCGGCGCCGTCCACGACCGACGCCGGACGGCCTATCTGCAGGGCAAGCTTCCAGTCGTTCGGATACGGCGTGCCCAGCGGCTGCCAGTCCTTCACCGGACGGCCCGACTGGTACTGGATCGCATGGACGACGTCCGTCCGGACCTCGTCACCGCCCGCCGGGGTCTGCCGCAGGCCGAACAGGTGCACAAAGCCGTCGGCTCCCTGGGCGAAGGAGAGGTACGGCAGCAGGCCGTCGGCCAGGCCCACCAGCTCGGGGCCCGACCACTCGTGCCCGGCAGGCCGGGTCTCGGTCCACCGGAGCACACCGCCTGCGGTGGGTGCGTACGCCGTGAGCCGGCCGTCCTTGCCACGCAGCAGCCAGCCGCTCGCCGTCGGACTGCCGTCCTCCGCAGTGCTGACCGGTGCGTGGCCCCGCTGTGCGGTGGGAACCTCGCGAGTCCGGCCCGCCTGCTGCTTCGATCTTCGCGCAGCCCCCAACGCCATGGCTCACCGGCCACCTTTCCTGACGAGAACCGCACTGAGCGGCCGAATACAACGCTCCATGAAGTGCTGCGACAATAACACCCAACGGGTCAGCGAATTTCTAGGGATTTCTGATGCGAACGCTTGTGATCGTCGACGCGGCAAATGTGGTCGGTTCAGTGCCGGACGGCTGGTGGCGCGACCGCTGCGGTGCAGCCGAGCGGCTGCGGGACCGGCTGGTCGATGTCGCGGCGGCCGGGACCCCCGGCCATCCTGGTCCCGTCGAGTTGGTGCTCGTCGTGGAGGGGGCCGCCCGCGGGATCAAAAGCCTGCCCCAGGTGCGGGTCGAGTCCGCGCCCGGCAGCGGGGACGACAGAATCGTGGAGCTGGTGGCCGGGCGTCCGGCGGGCCAACCCTGCGTCGTGGTCACGGCCGACCGGGAGCTCCGAGAGCGGGTCGAGGCGTACGGCTGCGAGACCATGGGACCGCGGACGGTTCAGCCCCGCGGCGAGCGTACGTAGAGCACCGCGCCGTCGACCTCGCCGGGCAGCGGCTGGTAGTGCCAGGACAGCAGCCTGCGCAAGGTGGGGACCCGCTCGGGAGCAAACGGTTTGCCGCGGGAGTCATCGACGATCAGGGCCGGTCTGCGGGTCCGCATCTCGTCGGCGAAGACCGGCCACGCGCCCGCCACCGCGTACTTCTCACCCACCTGGGGACCGTTGCGGCCGCCGCTGTAGTTCGTGAGCAGTCCTGCGGTCAGATACCGGCTGGCGGGTGCCCGGTCGGCGAGCCAGTACGTCTCGGGGTGTATCCCCCACACCAGAACCGGCTCCGATGGGCTTGTACGGGCCTGTACGGCCGCGGCGAGCCGCTCGGCATGGGCCAGCTCCGGGCGCGGCGCCAGCAACCCCCAGGCGAGGAACAGGGCGCATCCGCATGCCGAGGTGAGCAGCGCCGACGCGAGCCGGTCGCGCGGCAGGATCTGCAGCGCTCCGGTCGCCAACAGCGCCAGCGGCGGGATCAGTTGGAGGTAGTAGTGGCCGAAGAAGTGGAATCCGAGCAGCACGGCTCCCGCCGACACCGCCAGCCATAGCCACAGGTCGGTGGCGCCGGTCCTGGCGACGCGAAGCACCCGCACGATCGGCGGGATCAGCCCGGCGCAGGCGGCGCCGAGCAGCGCGGTGTTGGCCAAGGCCCGGAACAGGACGTGAAGTTCGGAGCCGGTGAAGGAGGCGTACGCACCCGAGCCTGTCATCGTCCAGAACACAAAGCCGTACGGAGTGGTAAGACCGGCGGCGCAGAGCACTGGGAGCCCGAGGCCGACTCCCGTACGCAGCAGGGCTGTTCGGGTCGGTGACGTCTGCCAGAGCAGCCACAGGACGGGGACCAGGACTGCTCCGCCGGTCTGTTTGGTGAGGAGGGCGCCCGCCACCGCGAGGCCCGCCGCGGTCCAGCGGCCCCGGTCCGCGCACCAGATGGCGGCCGCCGTGAAAGGCAGCATGAAGACCTCGAAGGTGGCCGCCTGCGCGTCCTGCGGGTTGAGGCCGATGGAGACCAGCAGATAGAGGACCCCGGCGGTGCGTCCGGCCCGGTCGCCCCAGCGGCGGCGGGCGATGGCCGCGAGCAGGACGGCGGTGAGCAGTTGGGCGATGACCGCCAAGATCTTGACAGGGCGCAGGGATTCGTCGCCGAACACCGCGAACGACGCCTGGTACAGCAGGGGCAGCAGCGGCGGTTTACGGTCGACCACCGTGTCGTACAGAGCACCCCCATCGGCCAACATTCGTGCCTGGACGGCGAGATAGCCCTCGTCCGGGTTCCACAGCCGGCGTCCGAAGGAAGGGATGCGGGTGACGAGGGCGAGCAGGGCCAGCGCCGGGAGCAGCCGCCGCCAGTAGCCGGGCGGGGGGACGGCGGACGGGGCACGGCCTCGCTGCCGGGGCAATGCAGTTGGGGATACGTACCGTAGCGATGACGGCGGCTCGACGAGCATGCCTGCCTTTCGGGGTCCGGGGTCACCCGGAGAGGCACGTTTCCGGCCCCGCAGTCCCGCCGAAGCGGAAGATACGGGGCCGGGCAGAACAGGGTCTAGTACTTGGCGTCGGTACCCTGCCGGCCGAGGCGGCTGTGGCTGCGCCCGTACACGAAGTACACCAGGAAGCCGAGCGCCATCCAGATGGCGAACCGCAGCCAGGTCTCGGCCGGCAGATTGAGCATCAGCCAGACCGAGGCGGCCACCGAGAGGATCGGAACCACCGGCACCCACGGGGTGCGGAAGGCTCGGTGCAGTTCGGGCCGGGTTCGGCGCAGGACGATCACGCCGAGGGCGACGACGACGAACGCGAAGAGCGTGCCGATGTTCACCAGTGTCGCAAGCTCGTTGATGCTGGTGAAGCCCGCGATGATCGCGATGATCACGCCGAGCAGGATGGTCGGCCGGTAGGGAGTGCCGTACCGCGGGTGTGTGACGGAGAAGAACCGCGGCAGCAGCCCGTCCCGGCTCATCGCGAAGAACACCCGGGTCTGCCCGAGCAGCAGAATCATGCACACCGTGGTGAGTCCGACCGCGGCGCCGAAGCTGATGACACCGGCGTAGAAGGGGTGCCCGACGGACTTGAAGGCGTCGGCGAGCGGGGCGCTCACCGACATTTCGGTGTAGTGCTGCATGCCGGTGACCACCAGCGACACGGCGACATAGAGCACGGTGCAGATCAGGAGCGAACCGAGGATCCCCCGTGGCATGTCCCTCTGCGGGAGCTTGGTCTCCTCGGCGGCGGTGGCCACCACGTCGAACCCGATGAAGGCGAAGAAGACGACGGAGGCGGCGGTGAAGATGCCCATGACGCCGAAGTTGGTGGGCTCGTAACCGAAGAGCAGCTGGACCAGAGGGGCGTCCAGACCCGCACCGGCGGGCTGTGGCTGGGCCTTGGGGATGAAGGGCGAGTAGTTGTCGGCCTTGATGAAGAAGGAGCCCGCGACGATCACGATCAGGACCACGGTCAGTTTGATGGCGACCACGACGGCCGTGACCCGGGCGGACAGCTTCATGCCGAGCACCAGGATGACCGTGAGAATCAGCACCAGCACGAAGGCCAGGAGATCGAAGGCGAATCCTTCCGCCACATCGGGCCCGGAGAGCGCATCGGGCATGTGCCAGCCGACGTTGTCCATCAGCGAGCGGACATAGCCCGACCAGCCGACCGCCACCACCGCGGTGCCGAGGGCGAATTCCAGGACCAGGTCCCAGCCGATGGTCCAGGCGACCAGCTCACCGAGCGAGGCGTACGAAAAGGTGTACGCCGATCCTGCCACCGGGACGGTGGAGGCGAACTCGGCGTAGCAGAGCGCGGCGAGGCCACAGACGATGCCCGCGGCCACGAACGCGAGGGCGGTCGCGGGACCCGCCGTCTCCTTGGCCACCTTGCCCGTGAGTACGAAGATGCCGGTGCCGATGATGACCCCGACCCCGAAGACCGTCAGGTCCAGCGCGGAGAGGGACTTCTTGAGCTCGTGCTCCGGCTCTTCGGTGTCGCGGATCGACTGTTCGACCGTCTTGGTCCGGAACAGCCCGTCTCCGTCTGGACCTGTGTCCTGCTGCGTACTCACCGGCGTACCTCCACGCACTCGTCGTGAACGCCATGATTGGGACATTGGCGGCCCGGAACAGCTCCGTACGGGTGGATTTCACGCGAATGGGCCGGTCGGACCACCCATACAGGGTGCCCGACCGGCCCATCGGCGACACGGATCAGTCGCGGGCGGGTTCCACCGCTTCGCTGTCGAACCGGCCGTCCAGCCTGGAGACGAGGCCGGTGACCTGGCGGGCGATGTCCGGCGCGGTCAGGCCGATTTCCGCCATGACCTCCTTGCGGGAGGCGTGGTCGAGGAAGCGCGGCGGGATGCCGAAGTCGCGCAGCGGCACGTCGACGCCCGCGTCGCGCAACGCTTGGGCGACGGCCGAACCTACGCCGCCCGCACGGCTGTTGTCCTCGACGGTGACGACGACGCGGTGCTGCTCGGCGAGCGGCACGAGGGCCTCGTCGACCGGCTTGACCCAGCGCGGGTCGACGACGGTGGCCGTGATGCCCTGCGCGTCGAGCAGATCGGCGATCTCCAGGCACATCGGGGCGAGCGCGCCGACGGAGACGAGGAGCACATCGGGTACGTCCGTGAGGGCGGTGCGCAGCACGTCCATGCCGCCTACCTTGCCGACGGCCTTCACGGCGGGGCCGACCGCGCCCTTGGAGAAGCGCACCACGGTCGGCGCGTCATCGACCTCGACGGCCTCGCGCAGTTGGGCGCGGACCTGGTCGGCGTCGCGCGGGGCGGCGATCCGCAGGCCGGGCACGCACTGCAGGATCGACATGTCCCACATGCCGTTGTGCGAGGCGCCGTCGGTGCCGGTGACACCGGCCCGGTCGAGTACGAACGTCACGCCGCACTTGTGCAGGGCCACGTCCATCAGCACCTGGTCGAAGGCACGGTTGAGGAAGGTGGCATACACGGCGAAGACGGGGTGCAGTCCGCCGGTCGCGAGGCCGGCGGCGGACACCGCGCCGTGCTGCTCGGCGATGCCGACGTCGTAGACCCGGTCGGGGAACCGCTCGGCGAACTTCGTCAGGCCGACGGGGTGCAGCATCGCCGCGGTGATCGCGACGATGTCCCCCCGCTCCTTGCCGAGCTTGACCATCTCCTCGCCGAAGACGGAGGTCCAGTCGACGCCGGAACTGGCGATCGGCAGGCCGGTGTCGGGGTGGATCTTGCCGACGGCGTGGAAGCGGTCCGCCTCGTCCTGGAGGGCGGGCTGGTAGCCACGGCCCTTCTCGGTGAGGCAGTGGACGATGACGGGCCCGCCGAAGCGCTTGGCGCGGGCGAGCGCGGACTCCAGGGCCTCGATGTCGTGGCCGTCGATGGGGCCGACGTACTTGAGGCCCAGATCCTCGAACATGCCCTGCGGGGCGATGAAGTCCTTGAGGCCCTTCTTGGCGCCGTGCAGGGTCTCGTAGAGCGGCTTCCCGACGACGGGGGTGCGCTCCAGGATGTCCTTGCCGCGGGCCAGGAACCGCTCGTAGCCGTCGGTGGTGCGCAGTGTGGCGAGGTGGTTGGCGAGGCCGCCGATGGTGGGGGCGTAGGAGCGCTCGTTGTCGTTGACGACGATCACCAGGGGGCGGTCCTTGGCGGCCGCGATGTTGTTCAGGGCCTCCCAGGCCATGCCGCCGGTGAGGGCTCCGTCGCCGATGACGGCGACGACGTGGTCGTCCTTCTTCAGCACCTCATTGGCCTTGGCGAGGCCGTCGGCCCAGCCGAGCACGGTCGAGGCGTGGGAGTTCTCGATGATGTCGTGCTCGGACTCGCCCCGCGCCGGGTAGCCGGAGAGGCCACCCTTCATCTTGAGCTTGGAGAAGTCCTGCCGGCCGGTCAGCAGCTTGTGGACGTAGCTCTGGTGGCCGGTGTCCCAGAGGACCTTGTCCTTCGGGGAGTCGAAGACACGGTGCAGTGCGATGGTCAGCTCGACCACGCCCAGGTTGGGACCGAGGTGGCCGCCGGTCTTGGACACGGCGTCCACGAGGAAGGTCCGGATCTCGGCAGCCAACTGGTCCAGCTGCTCCGGGCTGAGCCGGTCCAGATCGCGCGGTCCCGTGATGCGGGTCAGCAGCGCCACCCGTGCCTCCTTGCAGTTGTGCGGTCTAGCTTGCCGGTTTGCCGAGTCTAGTGTTCCGCCCGCGGCGCCGGTCGCCGGGCGGTGCGATCTACATCACGCATCCGGGTGAACACGCAGAGGTGCACGCGTACGCAGAGGTGCACGCGTACGCAGAGGTGCCCGGCACCGCGAACGGCGCCGGGCACTCCTGCGGAACCGCGGTCAGGCGCGGCCCGCAGTCTTCTGTGTCTTGCGGGTGAGGGAGTCGATCACCACGGTCGCCAGCAGTACGCCGCCGGTAATCATGTACTGGATCGGCGTAGCGATGCCTTCCAGCGCCAGGCCGTACTGGATCGAGACGATCACCATCACACCAAGCAGGGCGTTCCAGGTCCGGCCGCGTCCGCCGAAGAGGCTGGTGCCGCCGATGACGGCGGCCGCGATGACGTTCATCAGCAAGTCACCGGCGCCCGCGCTCTGGTTGGCCGCCGCGATCTTGGAGGCCCAGAACAGACCGCCGATGGCGGCGAAGGTGCCGGCGATCGCGAACACCGAGATTCGGACCGCCGTGACGTTGATGCCCGCACGGCGGGAGGCCTCGACGCTGCCGCCGAGCGCGAAGATCTTGCGGCCGTACGTGGTGCGCCGGAGCACGAAGTCCGTCAGGACCAGCACCACCAGGAAGAGGACCAGCGCCAGTGGCAGGCCCTTGTACTGGTTGAACATGACCGCGGCGGCGAAGGCAACCACGGCGAGCAGAGCCGTACGCACGACGATGTCGACGAGCGGCCGGGACGGGACGCCGGCGGCCTCACGGCGGCGGGCGTCGAAGAAGGCCGAGAGGAAGAACCCGGCCACCGCGACCGCTGCAAGGCCGTAGGCGGCCGCCACGTCCGTGAAGTAGTACGTGGTCAGCTTGCCGATCACACCGTCGCCGTCCAGGTTGATCGTGCCCTGGTCGCCGAGGAGCTGAAGCATGAAGCCCAGCCAGAAGAGCAGGCCGGCCAGGGTGACGGCGAACGCCGGTGCGCCGATCCTGGCGAAGAAGAAGCCGTGGAGCGCGCCGATGACCGCGCCGCTGACGATCGCGACGATCAGGGCGAGCCACTCGTTGATGCCGTGGGTGACGCTCATGACAGCGGCGATCGCGCCGGCGACGCCGCTGACCGAGCCGACCGACAGGTCGATCTCGCCGAGCAGCAGCACGAAGATGATGCCGACGGCCATCATGCCAGTGGCGACCATCGTGACGGCGATGTTGCTGAGGTTCTGCGCGGAGAGGAAGTTCGAGTTCAGGCTCTGGAAGACCACGGCGATGATGACCAGGCCGATGACCACGGGCATCGAGCCCAGATCGCCGGAGTGCAGCTTGCGCTTGAACTCCGTGATGTAGCCGGCGAAGCCCTGCTCGCGGACCAGCAGCCGGGGGTCGACCGCGGTGACCGCGTCGTGGGCGGCCTCGGGGTTGACGACGGGCGCCTCGGCGGGGGTGGAGGTCTTTTCGGTGTTCACTTCTGAACCTCCGTGGTGCGCGCCGCACGCCGGGTCACGGCGTTGTCCGTGGCGCCGGTGATGGCGGAGATGATCTCTTCCTGCGAGGTGACCTTGACGTCGAAGACGCCGTTGTTCCGGCCGAGCCGGAGCACCGCCACCTTGTCCGCGACGGCCTTCACATCGGCCATGTTGTGGCTGATGAGGATCACCGCGTGGCCGCGCTCGCGGAGCCGCTCGACGAGGTCGAGAACCTGGGCGGTCTGCTCGACGCCGAGTGCGGCGGTGGGCTCGTCGAGGATGACGAGCTTCGGCTCGCCGAGCATGGAGCGGGCGATGGCCACTGTCTGGCGCTGACCGCCGGAGAGCGAGGCGATCGGGATGCGCACGCTGGGGATGCGGATCGACAGCGTGTCGAGCAACTGCCGGGCGCGGCGCTCCATTTCGACCTCGTTGAGGATGCCGCGCTTGCGGATCTCCCGGCCGAGGTAGAGGTTGCCGACGACATCGATGTTGTCGCACAGCGCGAGGTCCTGGTAGACGGTCGCGATACCCAGGTTCTGGGCCTCGTTCGGCCTGTCGATCGATACGGACCTGCCTTCCCACTCGATGACGCCCTCATCGATGGGGTGCACGCCGGCAATCGTCTTGACCAGTGTGGACTTTCCGGCGCCGTTGTCGCCTACGAGGGCGACCACCTCGCCGCCGTGGACCTCAAGCTCTACGTCGGTGAGCGCCTGAACGGCACCGAACCGCTTGGAGACCCCGCGCAACGCCAGCACGGGCGTAGCGGACACGTGAATCATCTCCTTCGCCGCCTGACCGGCGGGGATGCGCGCCGGGGAAACGGGCGCGGTGGTTGAGCAGAAGCAAAGAGGGAGAAGCGTTTCTGTACGGCGCCCCGCCCCCGATGGCGGGGGCTGGATGAGGGCGGAGCACCGGACAGGCTTCCAGGGGGGTTAAGTCCCGTAAGGCATGGGGGACTTAACTCAGACCGAGTGCGTCGCAGGCGGCCTTGTACTTCGGGGTGCAGATCTCGGCGGCCGTGTACACGCCGTCCTTGATGACCGTGTCCTTGATGTTGTCCTGGGTCAGCGAGACGACCGGGACGAGCACCGTCGGGATTGCCTTGTTGGTGGGGCTGTCCACCTTCTCCTTGGCGATGGAGTCGAGCTTCTCGCCCTTGGCGAGCGCGACGGCCATCTCGGCGGCGGCAGCGGCTTCCGGAGCGTACGGCTTGTAGACGCTCGCGTACTGCTCACCCGCGACGATCCGCTGCACACCGGCGAGCTCGGCGTCCTGGCCAGTGACCGGCGGGAGCTTGGCGAAGCCGCCGGCCTTCAGGGCGGTGATGACGCCGCCCGCCATGCCGTCGTTGGCGGAGTAGACGCCTATGATCTTGTCCTTGCCGAGGGCCGAGATCGCGGCCTCCATGTTGGCGTTGGCGTTCTCCGGCTTCCACTCCTTGGTGTCGTACTCCTTGCCGATGTTCACCTTGCCGTCGAGTTCGGCGTGCGCGCCCTTCTTGAAGAGGGCGGCGTTCGGGTCGGTGACGGCGCCGTTCATCATGACGATCTGGCCGTCCTTGGCCTTGGCACCGAGGGCGGCGAGGAGCGCCTTGCCCTGGACGTGGCCGACCTCTTCGTTGTCGAACGAGGTGTAGGCGTCGATCGGGCCCTCGGCCAGGCGGTCGAAGGCGACAACCGGGATGCCCGCGTCCTTGGCCTTCTTGACCGAGCCGGCGATGGCCTTGGAGTCCACCGAGTCGACGATCAGCGCGTCGACCTTATTGGTGATCATGGTGTCGACCTGCTGGTTCTGCAGCGTCGCGTCCTGCTTGGCGTTGGCGTAGATGACCTCCGCCTTGCCGTTGGTCAGCTCGCTGACCCTCTTCTCGATGAGCGGCTTGTCGAACTTCTCGTAGCGCGCCGTCTGGTTCTCCGGCAGCAGCAGACCGATCTTGATCGCGTCGCCCTTGCCGGCGCCGGTCGCCTTGGTCTGGTCGCCGGACTCCTTGGCGCTGCCACACGCGGCGAGGGAAACAGCCATCGTGGTGGCTACTGCGGCAACGGCGGCACGACGCATTCGCGTGTTCATCTTCGAAACCTCCCTGACGAGGCCGCGTCGTTGCGGCCGAGGTGGCTGGAAGTCAACTCGGCCCCGCTGTCAGCGTCAAGGAGTAAATTCTTAACGAGATGACAACGGTGCCATTCGTTATCTAAGTGAAGGCAGGTGCTCCGACGGGGAGCGGACTATCCAGAAGGGACGAATCGCCCATTTCGCTGAGCGCCAAGGCCAGTGAGCCCAACACTTCGGCACGCCCTCCGAGCGCCCCCGGAAGGACGGACAGCTGACGCGCCGCGCTGGGAATCGCGTAACGCGAGACCGACTCCCGGATCGGTCCGAGGACCAATTCTCCCGCTTCCGCAAGATTTCCGCCCAGCACAACGCGACTCGGGTTGAGCAGGTTGCACAAATTGGCCACACCGCTGCCGATGTGCCGCCCCACATCGGCGACAACGCGGCGGCAGCCGGGGTCACCCTCGCGCGCCAGCTGCACCACGCGCTCCATGGTCAGATCGGGTCCGTGGCTGGACTGGAGCAGCGGCAGTACGTAGCGGGCGGCGGCGAACGTCTCCAGACAGCCGCGGTTGCCGCAGCGACAGACCGGGCCCGATTCGTCCAGCGTGATGTGGCCGATCTCGCCGGCCGTACCGCCCGGGCCGCGGTAGATCTGGCCGTCGATCACCAGACCGGCGCCGACGCCGCTGGCGACCTTGATGTACGCGAGATCCCGGACCCCGCGGCCGCTCCCCCAGACCAGCTCGCCCAGGGCGCCGAGGTTGGCGTCGTTGTCGACGTACACAGGCACGCCGAGCCGCCCGGAGAGCTCCTCGCTGGGGTTGATCCCGGTCCAGCCCGGCAGGATCGAGGTGGACCCGAGGGTGCCGGACTCCACGTCGATCGGGCCCGGTACGCCGAGACCGACCCCGATCACCTTGTCCCGGCCGATCCCGGTCGCCGCGATCAGCCGGTTGACCAGCTGTTCGGCCCGGCCGAAGCCCTGCGCGGAGGAGGCGTCCACATCGAGCGGCTCGGATTCCTCGGCGAGCACCTGGTGGGCGAGGTTGCCAATGGCGACGCGCAGATGGGTGTGGCCGAAGTCGACGCCGATGACGACGCCCGCGTCGCCGCTGAGAGAGACGCTGCGGGCCCGGCGGCCGCCGGCCGAGGTGGGGGTGACCTCGACGGTTCCGCCGTCCTTCAGTTCGCGAACAATATTGGAGACCGTTGCCGCGGAGAGGCCTGTGCTCCTCGCGATCTCCGCCTGCGTGAGCGAGCCCGCCATACGGACGGCGCGTACGACCCGCTCCAGGTTGGCCCGGTGCAGAGATGTCTGCGACCCCGGAGTCTCCATCGACTCATCCACTCCTGCCCCCGGTGGGCGGCACGACGGCCGCCCCCGGCCGGGCCCACCGCGAAGCGGCACCCGACGTCTCTCCAACTTGTGAACTCTAAGCTCAACTCCCGGGCCTTATCCCGTCAAGACCTTGAGCGGGGCCAACCACGGATGAGCGAGGCAGAGCGGTAGCTGGGACAGCGGTCGACGGAGGGTCTATTTTCGGCCAGAGAGCGCCTGGGCGTCGGCCGGCTCGGCGTTCGCCCGGGCCGTGACCAGGGTCAGCAGGCGACCCGCGGTCCCAGGCCGTCGGCGGGGAGGTCGCCGTAGAGCCGCTCGGTGATCTCGGCGGTGGCGGCGGTCCGGCCGTGCGGCACCTGGCCCTCGTCCGTGAACCCGACGCGAGCTCCCTCGCCGGCAACGGCGGGCAGGGCTTCCAGCAGCCCCGCCGTGGTCAGCTCGGCGATCTTCGCCCCTGCCGCCGACTCGTCGATCTTCAGCGTGCCGGTCATCCGGCCGACCGGCCAGTCGCGCTCGACGGCACCACCGTTGTCCGCGATGGCGTTGAGCGCCACGACCTGGTGGAACGTGATGCCGGTCCGGGCCAGCCGGCCTTCCAGCACGGCCCGGGTCGCGTAGTGGGCCTGGCCTATGACCTGGCCGTTGAGAGTGGGTGCGCTGGACATGACTACACCTCGGTCGGGAAGTCGGGTGGGTCGAGTGGCGTGTCGAGCAGGATCGCCAGTTCGCGCGAGAGCACTTCGGTACGTCGCCCCTCCAGACCACCCAGCGGCTCCAGAAGCTGATCGAGGAGCCGATGGACGACAGTGATCGCGCGCCGAGTGACCGCACGCCCGTGGGCGGTGAGCGACAGCTGGACCGCGCGCGTGTCGGCGGGGTCCGGGGCACGCTCGACGAGACCGGCTGCCGCCAGGGCCCGGGCCAGCTTCGACACGTAGAGCGGTTCGAGGCCGGTCCGGTCTGCGAGCTGCCGCTGACTGGGCCGGAGCCCGGAGCGCTCCATGCCGAGCAGCGACGCGACCAGCGAGTACTGCGCGTGGGTCAGACCCAGCGGTGCGACGGCCCGGTCGACGGCGACCCGCCACTTCATCGACAGTCGCCAGACCAGGAAGCCGGGCGTGGGGCCCTCGGATGCTGCGCTCATAGAAATACGGTACATAGCTACTATGTACATGGCTACTGTTATGAAGCACGGAGCCCCGGCCCTCGCGGGGGCCGGGGCTCCGCGGTGGTACTCCTACTTCAGCGCGCCCGCGGTCAGGCCGGCGACCACCTGCCGCTGGAAGATGATGTACGCCGCGAGCACCGGCAGCATCGCCATCACCAGACCGGCGAAGAGACCGGACCAGTCACCCTTGTAGCCCTGGCTGACGGCAAGTTCGACCAGGCCCTGGGAGAGCACCTTCTTCTCCGGCTCGGTGTTGAGGACGGTCGGCAGCATGTACTGGTTCCACTGCCCGAGGAAGTTGAAAATGGCGACGCTGATCAGGCCCGGCTTCGCCATCGGCAGCATCACCTGGAAGAACGTCCGGGCGTGGGAGGCCCCGTCGATCAGCGCCGCCTCGGCCACCGAGGTCGGCAGCGTACGGAAGAAGGCGGTGAGGAAGAAGACGGTGAACGGCAGGGAGTAGGCGATGTACACCAGGATCAGGCCGTGCAGCGTGTTCAGCAGGGCGACGTTGTTCAGTACGTAGAACAGCGGCACCAGCGCCAGCATGATCGGGAAGCTCATTCCTCCGATGAAGAGGAAGTAGATGAAGCGGTTCCCGGGGAAGTCGAAGCGCGCGAGGACGTACGCGGCCATCGAGCCGAACAGCAGCGTGCCGACCAGCGAACCACCCACAACCAGAACGGTGTTGAGGAAATAGTCGCTCATGTGGGCCTGGTTCCAGGCGCGCGACCAGTTCTCGAAGTGCAGTGAGTCGGGCAGTGACCACGGCGAGGTGAAGATGGCCCTGTCGGTCTTGAACGAGGTCATCACCGCCCAGAGCAGCGGCAGGACGACCATGATCGCCCAGATGACGAGTACACCGTGCGAGAAGACGTTGAGGACGCCGCCCTCGGTCCTCTTCGTCCTGGCGGGCGGGGCGGTCGTCTTCACCACCGGCGGGCGGTCCTCAGAGATGCCGGCGGGCGGGGTGTCAGTCGTCTTCATGTCAGAACTCCAGCCGCTCGCGCCGGCCGAGCCGCATCACGACGGCCGCGAAGGCCAGCGTGACGACGAGCAGGGCAACACCGATCGTTGTCGCGTACGCCGCCTGGCCGTCGCGGAACGCCGTTTGGTAGACGTACAGCGTGAGCACCGTCGTCGAGTAGTCGGGTCCGCCGGGACCCACGGTCATGATCTGGACGACCGCGAAGGACTCCGCGCCCAGGGCCAGGATTCCCATGTAGACCCAGCCCGACTGCACGGTGTCCCACAGCAGCGGCAGGGTGATCCGGAAGAAGGTGGTGAACCGGTTCGCGCCGTCCAGCAGCGCCGCCTCGTAGAAGTCCCTGGGAATGGACGACATGCCCGCGGAGAACAGCACGACGAAAAAGCCGACCGTGCTCCAGACCAGGACTGCCATGACGCACCACAGGGCGAGATCGGGGTCGCCGAGCCAGCCGGGCTGGATGCTGTCGAGGCCCACGGCCCGCAACGCGCCGTTGATCGCGCCCTCGTTGGGGTTGTACGCGAACTGGAACAGCAGGGCGACGATCGCGATCGACAGCACCTGCGGGAAGAAGTACGCGATTTTGTAGAAGGACGAACCGCGCACTCCACCGATGGCGGCGCCCTTACGGCGCCGCCCGCCGACATTGAGCATGAAGGCGAAGAACAACGCGAGGCCGAGCGTCACCAGCGGCAGCAGCAGCGCGAACCACAGGCTGTGCTGCAGCGACTTCCAGAAGATTTCGTCGTCCAGCATTCTGCTGTAATTGTCGAAGCCGACCATCTTGAAGTCCGGGCTCAGGCCGGTCCAGTCCGTGAAGGAGTAGTAAATGGACTGGATGAACGGCCAGATGACGAAGATTGCGTACAACGCCAGTGGGGCCGCCAAGAACCCCACAATGAACCGGTACTTGCCGTGTTGCATGGTTACCGACCCCGATCTTCCGGCCTAGTGCCGCCGCTGGTGACGCGAGCTCACTGGTGCTTGTAGTGCTTGATGGACTGGTCCTTGGCCGCCGCGTCCGCGAAGCCCTGAATCTTCTTGATGGTCTCGGCCGGGGTCGCTCGGCCCGCCATCATCTCGCCCAGACCGCCGACACCGATCTGCTCCTTCTGCAGCTTCACGTACCAGTCCTGCAGGCGCGGGTTGACGACGTTCTCGCCGGCCTTCTTCAGCGCGTCGACGCCGGACTGCATCGCCGTCGACAGGGTCAGGCCGTCGGTGCCGCCGTTGAACGCCGTCAGCGACTTCACCTGCTGGGTGAAGCTCTTCGACGAGGCCTCGCTGAGCATGATGCGCAGCTGCTCCATGCCCCCCTCGGCGTTCTTCGCCTTGGCCGGAACGACGAAGGGCTCACCGCCGGATGCCCAGATGGTGCCGAACGGCAGCTTGTCGGACTTGTCGAGGCCGGAGGGCGCGGCCACCATCATCTTGAAGTCCTTGGGCGTGGTCTTCGCCGCCTCGTTCTCCACCCAGGAGCCGTTGGGGATGAAGAGCGCCTTGCCCTCGGTCCAGGCCGTCTGGGACTGGATGTGGTCGATGCCGGGCGTGCCCTTGAGGACGTAGCCCTTCTTGTAGAGCTCGTAGTACGCCTCGAAGGCGGCCTTGACGGCCGGGTGCTCCCAAGCCTTCGGCTCGAGGTTGTCGATCGCGTCGAGGACCTCGCGGCCGCCGATCTTGCCGATGAAGGGGTACAGCGCGAACGGCAGGTAGTAGGGGTGCTTGCCCGCGTACGTCCAGCCGGCGATGCCCTGCTTCTTCGCCTTCTCGCACAGGGCGAGCATCTCGTCCCAGGTCTCCGGGTACGCGGAGTCGAGCCTCTCCAGGGCGGTCTGGGAGTACCACACGCCGTACACGGTGTACGCGTAGTAGAGGATCCAGACCGGGGCGCCGTCGAACTGGCCCATCTCGACGATGCCCGGGCGCAGCGTGTCGCGCACCTTCTTGTTCGGGTCGTCGATGGACGGCGCGTCCAGCAGCGGGGTGAGGTCGGCGAGTTGCTTCTTGCCGACCAGGACGCCCATGTCCATCTGCTGAGCGCCGGAGTTGTCGATGAGGTCCGGCGGGGTGCCGCCGTTGAAGCGCGGCTGTAGCTCCGACTGGATCTTCTGCGTCGCTCGGTGCTTGACTTTCGGCGCCTTCGGGAAGGCCTCCTGGTACTTCTTCTCGGCGTCCAACGCGTACTGCTGGCCGAAACCACCGTCGAAGATGACGACCTCGAGCTGCGCCGTCTCATTGACACCGAGCGGGTTCTTGGCGGTCTTCTTGCCCTTTTCGACCTTGTTCTCGCTGCCGTCGTCGCTGCTCGCGCACGCGGACAGGAAGCTCATTGTCGGAACGGCGATCAAACCGATTGCTGCGGAACGCTTGATCAGATCGCGACGGCCAAGGCCCTCACTGTTGTGGGCGGAGGTGGATCCCATGCTCAAGTCCTCGCCTTCTCCAGGACGCAGGCGGTGTACCGGTCACCCGTCCTTCTCGCCTGAGGCGAAGGGCCCTGCCACCGCGGTCAGTTGCTGTGTTTTCCCGGGGGGAAACTCAGTGAAGCTTGGGTCGTGCACGGTCGGCAGCGGGAACGGATCTTCCGCGGACGGCAGTCGCTGAACGGACGCCGGTCCACCGTCCCCCGCCCCCTGGCCCGCTGCCATGTGGAACAGCTTTGAGGGTGCCGACAGGTATAGTCCAGTTCCCATCGGGTGAGCAAGATCGAAAGCAAGTTTGGGCAGCAGTCTTTCCCGAGTTGAGACCTCGCGGATGCCCGGGGTCCCGTGTGCGCCCATACGACCACAGCATTCTGCGGCGAACGACTGAATCCAGCCGCCTCACCCCGTCAACACCCTTGACACCGTATGACACTTACCTCCCTACTAGAGCCTGCGCATCGCGCCTGACAACGTTGTCCAACGCGGCTTCCAGTGGAGGAAAGGCCCCAGGGATGCAGCCCACCCCCAGACCTCGGCAGAGACAATTCCAAGCGGCAGCCTTGGCGGCTGCCGCTTCCATGCTCGTGATCACGGCCCAGTCGGCCGCTGTCGCGCTGCCCGCACCGTCCGCCCAATCCCCCTCGGCGGACCGGGAATTCACCTCGTCCTTCGAGGCGGACGAGCCCCAGCCGGACTGGCGCAATACCGTTGACACCGGAACCGATGGACAAAAGCGGTCATCCGGCATCGATGGTGGATTTTCCAGCGGAATACCAGGAAATATTACAGATAAAGTAATCGAGTTGCGCGCCAGCGACGAGAACGCCGGCGCCGGTGAGACCAAGGAGAACCTGGTCGATCTGCAGCCGGGCACCAAATGGCTGGGGTTCGAGCCCACCGCCTGGATCGAGTTCGACACGGACGAGCCGGTCAAGGTCGTCACGTATGCGCTCACCTCGGCGAACGACCACGCCGAGCGCGACCCGAAGGACTGGACCCTCAAGGGCTCGGCCGACGGCAAGGAATGGAAGGTCCTGGATTCCCGCGAGGGCCAGACCTTCGAGAAGCGCTTCGAGACGAAGACGTACGACACCGGCGATGGCACGAATGCGACGGCGTACGCCCACTACCGGCTGGAGATCACCAAGAACAACGGCGCCGGCGACGCCACCCAGCTCGCCGATGTGCAGTTCTCCAACGGAGACACCAGCACGCCCACTCCAGACGACATGCGCAGCCAGGTCGACCGCGGTCCCGGCGGCTCCCCCACCGCCAAGTCCAACGTCGGATTCACTGGCCTGCGGGCGCTGAAGTACGCAGGCACGCACACGCCGGACGGCCGGGCCTACTCGTACAACAAGGTCTTCGACGTCAATACGGCCGTGGGCCGCGACACCGAGCTGTCGTACCGGGTCTTCCCGTCCCTGCCGGAGACGGATCTCAATTATCCGGCCACCAATGTGGCTGTGGACCTCGCCTTCACCGACGGCACCTATCTGAGTGATCTTCGTGCGCTCGACTCGCACGGCGGGCTGCTGACGCCGCAGGGCCAAGGTGCGGCCAAGCGGCTCTACGTCAACCAGTGGAACCAAGTCGCGTCCAGGATCGGCTCGGTCGCGGCCGGCAAGACGGTCGACCGGATCCTGGTGGCGTACGACTCCCCCAAGGGCCCGGCGAAGTTCCAAGGCTGGATCGACGACATCTCGCTGGCGCCCAAGGCTCCCGAGAAGAGGCTCGCCCATCTCTCGGACTACGCGTCGACCACCCGCGGCACCAACTCCAGCGGCGCCTTCTCGCGCGGCAACAACTTCCCCGCCACCGCCGTCCCGCACGGCTTCAACTTCTGGACGCCGGTGACCAACGCCGCGTCCAGGAGCTGGCTGTACGAGTACGCGCGCGGCAACAACGCGGACAATCTGCCAACCGTGCAGGCCTTCAGCGTCAGCCATGAGCCGAGCCCCTGGATGGGCGACCGGCAGACCTTCCAGCTGATGCCGTCCGCGGCGGCAGGCACACCGGACACCGACCGCACCAAGCGCGCGCTTGCCTTCCGGCACGAGAAGGAGACAGCGCGCCCGCACTACTACGGGGTCACCTTCGAGAACGGCCTCAAGGCCGAGATCACCCCGGCCGACCACTCGGCGATGATGCGGTTCACCTATCCCGGTGACGACGCGAGCATCATCTTCGACAACGTCACCAAGGAGGGCGGGCTGACCCTCGATCCGGCCACCCGCTCCTTCACCGGTTTCTCGGACGTCAAGAGCGGACTGTCCACCGGCGCCACCCGGCTCTTCGTGTACGGCGTCTTCGACGCGCCGGTCACCGCATCGGGTGCCGACGGCGTGAGCGGCCACCTCCGCTTCGATGCGGGCGCGGACCGCACCGTCGGTCTCCGGCTGGCCACCTCGCTGATCAGCGTCGACCAGGCGAAGAAGAACCTCGCCGACGAGATCCCGGCCGGCACGGGCTTCGAGCAGGTCAAGGACCAGGCGCAGGGCGCCTGGGACGGGCTGCTCGGCAAGGTGGAGGTCGAGGGTGCGAACCACGACCAGCTCACCACTCTCTACTCCAGCCTGTACCGGCTGTACCTCTATCCCAACTCCGGTTTCGAGAACACCGGCACCACGTCCCGTCCCAAGCAGCAGTACGCGAGCCCGTTCTCGCCGATGACCGGACCGGACACCCCGACCCACACCGGCGCGAAGATCGTCGACGGCAAGGTGTACGTCAACAACGGCTTCTGGGACACCTACCGGACGACCTGGCCGGCGTACTCCTTCCTCACCCCGAAGAAGGCGGGCGAGCTGGTGGACGGCTTCGTCCAGCAGTACAAGGACGGCGGCTGGATCTCCCGCTGGTCCTCGCCCGGCTATGCCGACCTGATGACCGGCACCAGTTCCGACGTGGCCTTCGCCGACGCGTACGTCAAGGGCGTGGACTTCGACGCCGAGGCGGCGTACGAGGCGGCGCTGAAGAACGCGACGGTGGTCCCGCCGAGTTCGGGCGTCGGCCGCAAGGGCATGGAGACCTCGCCGTTCCTCGGCTACGCCTCCACCGAGACCCATGAGGGACTGTCCTGGTCGCTGGAGGGCTACCTCAACGACTACGGCCTCGCCAAGATGGGCCAGGCCCTCTACAAGAAGACGAAGAAGGCGCGCTATCAGGAGGAGTCCGAGTACTTCCTCAACCGGGCCCGCAACTACATCACGCTCTTCGACTCCAAGGCCGGCTTCTTCCAGGGCCGCGATCTCAAGGGCGACTGGCGGGTCGAGAGCGAGAAGTACGATCCGCGGGTGTGGGGCTACGACTACACCGAGACCAACGGCTGGGGCTATGCCTTCACGGCCCCGCAGGACAGCCGCGGCCTCGCCAATCTCTACGGCGGACGCTCCGCGCTCGGCGAGAAGCTCGACAGCTACTTCTCCACCCCGGAGACGGCATCGCCCGAGTTCGTCGGCTCGTACGGCAGCGTCATCCATGAGATGACGGAGGCCCGTGATGTCCGGATGGGCATGTACGGCCACTCCAACCAGGTCGCCCACCATGTCACGTACATGTACAACGCCGCCTCACAGCCCTGGAAGACCCAGGAGAAGGTGCGCGAGGTGCTCTCCCGCCTCTACACCGGCAGCGAGATCGGGCAGGGTTACCACGGCGACGAGGACAACGGCGAGCAGTCGGCCTGGTATCTCTTCTCCGCGCTCGGCTTCTACCCGCTGGTGATGGGCAGTGGCGAGTACGCGATCGGTTCGCCGCTCTTCACGAAGGCGACCGTGCATCTGGAGAACGGCCGCGACTTGGTGGTCAAGGCCCCGAAGAACAGCGCGAAGAACATCTACGTCCAGGGTCTGAAGGTGAACGGCAAGACCTGGAACTCCACTGCTCTGCCGCATCAGCTGATCGCGCAGGGCGGCACGCTGGAGTTCGCGATGGGCCCGAAGCCGTCCTCGTGGGGTACGGGCAAGAACGCCGCCCCGGTCTCCATCACCCAGGACGACAACGTGCCGTCGCCGCGCCACGATGTGATCACCCCGAGCGGTCCGCTCTTCGACAACGCCTCCGCCACCCAGGCCGCGTTCGAGACGGCGGAGCTGCCGGTGGCGTCGAAGACCCGGGCCGTGCAGTACACCCTGACCTCGTCAGCACGGGCAACGGCCCCTACGGGGTGGGTGCTGCAGGGTTCGCAGGACGGGACGGTCTGGAAGGACCTCGACAAGCGGTCCGGCCAGTCGTTCGCCTGGGACAGGCAGACGCGCGTCTTCACGGTGGGCGCGCCGGGCACGTACGCGAAGTACCGGCTGGTGGCGACGGGTTCGGGGGCGCTCGCGGAGGTCGAACTGCTCTCCTGAGCCGAGTGATTCGCTCCAGTCCGGCGATTCCATGACACACCGTCACAGACCCGCATCCGGCTTGGCCGGGTGCGGGTCTGTTTGTGAGGCCGTGAGCCTGCGGACCCGCTGACTCCACTTCAAACCCGTTGATTCGTAAAGGTTTTGTGCAACGATCGCACTGATCCTGCGATGACCTCATGAGGTACATCGCATCTCATCACACATGGAGTCATACGTGGCCAATCTTCCCGGCCGTATGCGCGGACGCGTGTCGACACGTCTTGCCGTCGCAGTCGTAGCCGCTGCCCTGGTCGGCACCACCGCTGGATCCGCCATGGCGGACGCACCCGCGCCCAGCCCCCTGAAGAGCATCGAGATGGATGCCGCGGCCGAAGCCGCACCGCAGGCCGCCGAAGCACCGGTCAACGCCCTGTACGGCGTTGACAAGGTGGGCGACCTCTACGGCTACCCGCCCAACGGCACCGGCGGCCTCGACGTTCGCCAGCACATTGGTTTCGGCTGGAACGTCATCAAGCAGGCCGCCCAGGTCGACCACGACGCCGACGGCAGCTCCGACGGCGTCTGGGAGATCAACAACGGCGGGTACATGTACTACGCCCCGTTCGGCGAGGAGCCGATCTCCGTCGGCGGCGGGTGGAACATCTACAACAAGGTTCTCTCCCCCGGCAATCTCGCAGGTGCCGCGGCCGACGACCTGATCGCCCGTGACACCTCCGGTGTCCTGTGGATCTACCTGGGTTACGGCAACGGCAAGCTGACGGGCCGCACGAAGGTCGGCCCCGGCTGGAACATCTACAACCAGATAGCCGGCCAGGGCGACCTGTCCGGCGACGGCAAGGCCGACATCGTCGCGCGCGACGGTTCGGGCGTGCTGTGGCTCTACAAGGGCACCGGCAGCCGCACCGCGCCGTTCTCGGCTCGCACCAAGATCGGCAGCGGCTGGAACCTCTTCAACAACCTCGTCTCCGTCGGTGACATCGACATCGACGGCACGACGGACCTGATCGCCCGTGACGGTTCGGGCGCGCTCTGGCTCTACAAGGGCACCGGCAACGCCGCCGCCCCGTTCAAGGCACGCGTCAAGATCGGCGCCGGCGGCTGGAACACCTACCGCCTGCTGTTCTGACCCGTCGTCGACGTGGAAGGGCCGCACCCCGTCGCCGGGATGCGGCCCTTCTGCCGTACTGCCGTGCTTACTTGGCCGTGCTCAGTTGCGGATCAGGTTCCGCAGCACGTACTGCATGATGCCGCCGTTGCGGTAGTAGTCCGCCTCACCGGGGGTGTCGATGCGGACGACCGCGTCGAACTCCACGCCTGTGTCGGTGGTGACCTTGACCGTGCGCGGCGTGGTGCCGTTGTTCAGCTCGGTCACGCCGGTGAAGGAGAAGGTCTCCTCGCCGGTCAGGCCGAGGGTCTCGGCGGACGCGCCCTCCGGGAACTGCAGCGGCAGGACGCCCATGCCGATGAGGTTCGAGCGGTGGATGCGCTCGTACGACTCGGCGATGACGGCCTTGACGCCGAGCAGCGCGGTGCCCTTGGCGGCCCAGTCGCGGGACGAGCCCGAGCCGTACTCCTTGCCCGCCAGGATCACCAGCGGGATGCCGGCGGCCTGGTAGTTCTGCGAGGCGTCGTAGATGAAGGAGACCGGAGCGCCGTCCTGAGTGAAGTCGCGGGTGAAGCCGCCCTCCGTGCCCGGCGCGATCTGGTTGCGCAGACGGATGTTGGCGAAGGTGCCGCGGATCATCACCTCGTGGTTGCCACGGCGCGAGCCGTACGAGTTGAAGTCGCGACGCCCGACGCCGTGCTCCGTCAGGTACTGGCCGGCCGGAGTGTCGGCCTTGATCGCACCGGCCGGGGAGATGTGGTCGGTGGTGACCGAGTCGCCCAGCTTGGCGAGCACGCGGGCGCCCGCGATGTCCGAGACCGGGGTGGTCTCCATCGTCATGCCCTCGAAGTACGGGGGCTTGCGCACGTAGGTGGACTGCGGGTCCCACTCGAAGGTGTTGCCGGTCGGGATCGGCAGCGCCTGCCACTGCGCGTCGCCCGCGAAGACGTCCTTGTAGGACTTGTTGAACATGTCCTCGCCGATGGCGTTGGCCACGACGTCGTTGACCTCGGCCTCGGTCGGCCAGATGTCCTGCAGGTAGACCGGCTTGCCGTCCTGGTCGATGCCCAGCGCGTCCTTGGTGATGTCCACCTTCATCGAGCCCGCGATGGCGTACGCGACGACCAGCGGCGGGGATGCCAGGTAGTTCATCTTGACGTCGGGGTTGATCCGGCCCTCGAAGTTGCGGTTGCCGGAGAGCACCGAGGTGACGGCCAGGTCGTGGTCGTTGACGGCCTTGGAGACCTCGTCCGGCAGCGGGCCGGAGTTGCCGATGCAGGTGGTGCAGCCGTAGCCGACGAGGTTGAAGCCGACCTTGTCGAGGTAGGGGGTCAGGCCCGCCTTGTCGAAGTAGTCGGTGACGACCTTGGAGCCCGGGGCGAGCGTGGTCTTGACCCACGGCTTGCGGGTCAGGCCCTTCTCGACCGCCTTCTTGGCCACGAGCGCGGCGGCGACCATGACGTACGGGTTCGAGGTGTTGGTGCAGGAGGTGATCGCGGCGACGGTGACGGCGCCGTGGTCGATCTCGTACGTCGAGCCGTCGGGAGCCGTGACGAGGGTCGGGCGGCTCGGCGAACCGTTGGGGTGGAGCGCAGGAGCGTCGGAGGCCGGGAAGGACTCCTTGCCCGCCTCGTCCACCTCGTCCACGTAGTTGCGCACGTCCTGCGAGAACTGCTGGGCCGCGTTGGCGAGGACGATACGGTCCTGCGGACGCTTCGGGCCGGCGATGGAGGGGACGACCGTGGAGAGGTCGAGCTCCAGCTTCTCGGAGAAGTCGGGCTCGGCGGCCGGGTCGAGCCAGAGGCCCTGCTCCTTGGCGTACGCCTCCACCAGCGCGACCTGCTGCTCGCTGCGGCCGGTCAGCTTCAGGTAGTTGAGGGTCTCGTCGTCGATCGGGAAGATCGCGGCGGTGGAGCCGAACTCCGGCGACATGTTGCCGATGGTGGCGCGGTTCGCGAGCGAGGTGGCGGCGACGCCCTCACCGTAGAACTCGACGAACTTGCCGACGACGCCGTGCTTGCGCAGCATCTCGGTGATGGTGAGAACGAGGTCCGTGGCGGTGGTGCCCGGCTTGAGCTCACCGGTCAGCTTGAAGCCGACGACGCGCGGGATGAGCATGGAGACCGGCTGGCCGAGCATCGCGGCCTCGGCCTCGATGCCGCCGACGCCCCAGCCGAGCACGCCGAGGCCGTTGACCATGGTGGTGTGCGAGTCGGTGCCGACGAGGGTGTCGGGGTACGCCTGGCCACCACGGACCATGACGGTACGGGCCAGGTGCTCGATGTTGACCTGGTGGACGATGCCGGTGCCCGGGGGGACGACCTTGAACTCGTCGAAAGCGGTCTGGCCCCAGCGAAGGAACTGGTAGCGCTCCTTGTTGCGGCCGTACTCCAGCTCGACGTTCTGCGCGAAGGCGTCATTGGTACCGAACTTGTCGGCGATGACGGAGTGGTCGATAACCAGCTCGGCCGGGGCGAGCGGGTTGATCTTCGCCGGGTCGCCGCCGAGCTCCTTGACGGCCTCACGCATGGTGGCGAGGTCCACGACGCAGGGCACACCGGTGAAGTCCTGCATGATCACGCGGGCCGGCGTGAACTGGATCTCCTGGCTGGGCTGCGCCTGGGAGTCCCAGCCGCCGAGCGCCCTGATGTGGTCGGCGGTGATGTTCGCGCCGTCCTCGGTGCGGAGCAGGTTCTCCAGCAGCACCTTCAGGCTGTAAGGGAGGCGCGCGGAGCCCTCGACCTTGTCCAGCTTGAAGATCTCGTACGACTCGTCGCCCACGCGCAGCGTGCTGCGGGCGTCGAAGCTGTTGGCCGACACGACAGTCTCCTTCATCAATGTGCGCGTACTACCTCAATGCTGCCGCCACGGCTTCTCGCCGATCCGCTAAGGTAAGACTCAGTTAGGTGACCCTTACCGGATGGCGGCTGCGGTACGCCTTCGGCAGATATCTCGATGTCGAGATAACTCTAGTACATGACTGCTGCCCGGTCATGCCCCGACCTCGTCCCGGTGCTGGTAGGGCAACGTCGGACTTGCCCGTTCGGTGGCGCAAGGCTTGCCCGCCCCCCGTGCCCGGCTCACTATCGGAGCATGTTCAGCGGCGCACATGTGATCCTCTACAGCCAGGACCCGGATGCCGACCGAGCCTTCATCCAGGATGTGCTGGGCTTCGCCCATGTCGACGCCGGGCACGGCTGGCTCATCTTCAAGTTGCCGCCGGCGGAGGTCGCCGTGCATCCGACGGGCGATCAGCCGAAGGCCGAGTTCTATCTGATGTGCGACGACCTCGAGCGGACACTAGCCACGCTTGCGGAGCGCGGCGTGGAAATCTCGCAGCAGCCGAGCGATCAGGGGTGGGGCGTGCTGGCCGCTGTACGAATGCCGAGCGGGGCCGAGCTACCGCTGTACGAGCCGCGACACCCGATTGCCCACAGCCTGTCACTCTGATGGCCCACCCCAGCGAGCTCACATCTCATATTTGAGATAGCCTGCCGCTATGGCAGACGACTACCTCGTACGCATCGGCAAGCTCATCCGTGACGCCCGTCAGCATCGGGGCTGGACACAGACGCAACTTGCCGAGGCACTCGGTACGAGCCAGAGCGCCGTGAACCGCATCGAGCGCGGCAACCAAAACATCAGCCTTGAGATGATCGCGCGTATCGGTGAGGCGCTAGACAGCGAGATCATTTCGCTCGGCTACGCCGGGCCCATGCACCTTCGGGTGGTCGGCGGCCGCCGGCTGTCCGGCACCATCGACGTCAAGACCAGTAAGAACGCGTGTGTCGCGCTGCTCTGCGGTTCGCTGCTCAACAAGGGCCGTACGGTACTGCGCCGGGTGGCTCGTATCGAAGAGGTCTTCCGGTTGCTGGAGGTGCTGAACTCCATCGGGGTGCGCACCCGCTGGATCAACGAGGGCGTGGACCTGGAGATCGTGCCGCCCGCGCACCTCGACATGGACGCCATCGACGCGGAGGCGGCGCGCCGGACCCGGTCGATCATCATGTTCCTCGGGCCGCTGCTGCACCGGATGGACACCTTCCGGCTGCCCTACGCGGGCGGCTGCGACCTCGGCACGCGGACCATCGAGCCGCACATGATCGCGCTGCGCCGCTTCGGCCTCGACATCACAGCGACCGAGGGGCTCTACCACGCGAAGGTGGAGCGCACGACCACGCCCGAACGTCCCATCGTGCTGACCGAGCGCGGGGACACGGTGACCGAGAACGCGCTGCTGGCCGCCGCCCGGCACGACGGGGTGACCGTCATCCGTAACGCCTCCTCCAACTACATGGTCCAGGACCTGTGTTTCTTCCTGGAGGCGCTGGGCGTCAAGGTCGAGGGCGTCGGGACGACGACGCTGACTGTGCACGGTGTGCCGACCATCGACGTGGACGTCGACTACTCCCCCTCCGAGGACCCGGTGGAGGCGATGAGCCTGCTGGCCGCGGCGGTGATCACGGAGTCCGAACTCACCATCCGCCGGGTGCCGATCGAGTTCCTCGAGATCGAACTCGCGGTGCTGGAGGAGATGGGCCTGGACCACGACCGTACGCCGGAGTACAGCGCCGACAACGGGCGCACCCGGCTGATCGATCTGACCGTGCGGCCCTCCAAGCTGGAGGCGCCGATCGACAAGATCCACCCGATGCCCTTCCCCGGCCTGAACATCGACAACGTCCCGTTCTTCGCGGCCATCGCGGCGGTCGCCCAGGGCAAGACGCTGATCCACGACTGGGTCTACGACAACCGCGCGATCTATCTGACGGACCTCAACCGGCTGGGCGGCCGCCTCCAACTCCTCGACCCCCACCGGGTCCTGGTGGAGGGCCCGACCCGCTGGCGCGCGGCGGAGATGATGTGCCCGCCGGCGCTGCGGCCCGCGGTGGTGGTACTGCTGGCGATGATGGCGGCGGAGGGCACGTCCGTACTGCGCAATGTGTATGTCATCAACCGGGGTTACGAGGAGCTGGCGGAGCGGCTGAACTCGGTGGGCGCGCAGATCGAGATCTTCCGCGACATCTGACGCGTACCCAGGTCAGGAGTCCCTTCCGTCCTCCTGAGCCGTCTGTGGGCCGTCGGCCGTGTCACCGTCCTTGTCGCACACGTCCGTAAGGCGCCGGCCAGGTCGTTTCGGGCCGCCGTCACGGGGAGGGCGGCTGGGTCGTCGGCCGGGACGTCTGGACCGGCAGGTTGAACACGTGCTCGGGGGTCACGATGCGGGTGATCGCCTGGCCGAAGAGGGTGCTGGGCTCCGCCTGGTCGTGCAAGATGTCCGTGTTGAGGAGCACGACCATCGTCGCCTTCGATTCGGGGAGATAGACGGTCAGGGATTCGTAGCCGGGCAGTGAGCCGTTGTGGCCGATCCAGCCCTGGACGTTGAAGATGCCCAGACCGTAGCCGGCGCCCGGAATCGTCGTCGGGCCGGTCTTGAGGCGCTGGGCCTGCGTCTCGGGGCTCAACAGGGTGCCGGTGGCGAGAGTACGGGCCCAACTGCGCATGTCCGGCAGGTTGGAGATCATTGCCCCGGCTGCCCAGCCCCAGGAGGGGTTCCAGTCCGTGGCGTCCTCGACCTTGCCGGAGGCGGTCTGGTTGGTGTAGCCGTGGGCGTGGGGGCTGGGGAACTCGGCGCCGGTCGGGAAGATGGTGTGGCGCAGCCCGGCCGGCTTCACGACGTTCTGCTCGATGAACTCGTGCAGCGGCATACCGCCGGCCTTCTCCACGACCAGCCCCAGCAGGATCAGGTTGGTGTTGCAGTACTCGAACTTCTCACCGGGCTGGAACTGCACTGGGTGTTTGAAGGCGTAGTCCAGCAACTCCTGCGGCGTGAAGGGGCGTCGTGGGTTGGAGGTCAGTGCCTTGAAGAAGCCCTCGTCCTCGGAGTAGTTGAACAGCCCGCTGCGCATGCCCGCCAGGTCGCGCAGGGTGATCCGGTCTCCGTTGGGGACTCCGTCGATGTACTTCGCGATCGGATCGTCCAGGCCAACCTTGCCCTGGTCGACCAGTTCGAGCAGGGCGGTCACGGTGAAGGTCTTGGTCTCGCTGCCGATCCGCATGTACAGACCTGGCTCCATGGGTGCGCCGGTGGCCTTGTCGGCGACGCCGAAGGCCCGGACATAGCTCCCCTTGCCGGGGGCCGACAGCCCGACGATCACACCGGGCACCCCTGCCTCGCGCATGACCTGCCGGATGGCTGTGTCCAGACGCGCAGCAACGGCCGGGCTGAGCTCGGGGAACTCGGTATCGGTGGAGGACGACGCGGAGAGGGACGGTTCCAAGGCGGGTGCGCCGTACGCGCTCCCTGTGGACGCCGGTACGCCCAGCATCGCGGCCGCGGCCAGCCCCACACACGCCCTGCGCCAACGCATCTGCGACTTCCTCACGGCAAGCCTCCTGGCAGACGAGGACAAGACCCATCTACCACGCTAGGCCCGCCGAGGCGCCCTCGCATCGCGGCGCCCGCCGGTTGGCGGTGCCGTCAGTGACGCTCCACCACCGGCCGGCGTCGGATGGCGGCCGCCATGACCGCCACGTCGTCCTCCGCGTGGGCGGCGTCGAGTTCGCCGAGCACGATGTCGAGCAGTTCGTCGACGGTGCTGCCGGGGGCGGCGTGTACGCGCGCGAGGCGGGCGAGCGAGGAGTCGATGTCCTCTCCGCGCCGCTCGACCAAGCCGTCGGTGAACAGCAGCAGCGTGTCACCGGGTTGGAGGCTGCGCGAGATGATTTCGTATCCGCCGACGCCGGTGCCGAGCGCCCACGACACCCATGACTTTTCCGTGGATCATCAGACGGTGCCATGTGCAGCGGCTGACTGCGGTCACATGCGTGCGGGACACCCCGTCGGTGAGAACCCTGGTCAGGAGCAGCGCGGAGCCGACTCTCGGCCGGGCTCCCGCTCACATGATCGCCTCCTCCGGGCCCTGGCCCTCTCCCCAGTTCCATGCGACTCGCGCCTGCCCGTATTGGCAAGTCGCAGACCGGATTGCGGCAAGGCGGAGCCGGGGCGAGCCTCAGGGCCCCGGGCTGATACCTCCCTGCAGGCGTTCCAGGTCTGCGGGACGGACCTGGATGGCCAGCAGCGCGATCACCGCGGCGATCACCGTGAAGATGGCGGCCACGACGAAGGCGGCGGAGACTCCGGAGGCAAGCACTTCGTCGCCCCAGGGCGGCGGGAGTTGACCGGTGCGTTCGAAGAACAGCCGCTCCCTGGGACCGGCCTGGGACAGGAAGCGCGGGAGCTGTTCCACGGCCTCGTTCCGGCCGGCCGTGCCGAACACCGTGACCAGGATGGACAGGCCGAGCGAGCCGCCCACCTGCTGGGTGGCGTTGAGCATGCCGGATGCCGCACCCGACTCGTGTGTGGGCACCCCGGAGACGGCCATCAGCGTCAGAGAGACGAAGTTCATGCCCATGCCGAGGCTGAAGAGAAGCATCGGGCCCAGGATGCTGCCCAGATACGTGGAGTGGATGTCGGTCAGGGTCAGCCAGGACAGGCCCGCCGCGGCCAGGATGGCGCCTGTCACCATGAAGGGCTTCGGGCCGTATCTGGGCAGGAGTTGGGAGGCGATACCCGCCCCCACGGCGATGACCGCGCTCACCGGGAGGAAGGCGAGTCCGGCTTCCAGCGGGCTGAAGCCCAGCACGTTCTGCACGAAGAGCGTGAGGAAGAAGAACATCCCGAAGATCGCGGCAGCCAGGCTGAGCATGATTCCGTACGTGCCCGCGCGGTTACGGTCGGCGAACATGTGCAGCGGGGTGATCGGCTGCTTCGATCGGCGTTCGACCAGGATGAAGGCGGCCAGGAGCAGCAGAGCGGCCCCGAACGACGCGAGCGTGAACCCGTCGCGCCAGCCTTCCTGCGCGGCCCGGATGAAGCCGTAGACCAGTGCGACCATGCCGAGCGTGGAGGTCAGCGCGCCGGTCAGGTCGAAGTGGCCGGGATGGCGCTCGGACTCCTTGATGTGGCGGGGGGTCGCCAGAACGATGAGCAGGGCGATCGGCACATTGACGAAGAACACCCAGCGCCAGTCGAGCCATTCGACGAGCATGCCCCCCGCCAGCAGACCGATCGCGCCGCCGCCGGCCGAGACCGCGGCGAAAACGCCGAACGCCCGGTTGCGGGCCGGGCCTTCGGTGAACGTCGTGGTGATCAGCGCGAGCGCCGTCGGTGACGCAATGGCGCCGCCGACGCCCTGCAGGGCGCGCGCGGCCAGGAGCTGACCGGAGTTCTGGGACACCCCGCCGAGCAGGGAGGCGAACGCGAACAGCAGGACTCCGAAGATGAAGACCCTGCGGCGGCCCAGGATGTCCCCGGCGCGGCCGCCGAGGAGCAGCAGACCGCCGAACGTGAGCGTATAGGCGTTGACCACCCAGGACAGGCTCGTGGTTGAGAAGTTCAGCGAGCTCTGGATGTGCGGGAGAGCGATGTTCACGATGGTGATGTCGAGAACCACCATCAACTGACAGGAGGCGATGACGAGAAGTGCGATCTCATCGCCGCCGCCCTTCTTCTTCGGGGCGGTGGTCTGCGAGGTGGGTGTCGGCTGCGGGGGCGTCATGGCGGATCGCGTCCCTCTTACGAGGGTAGTAGACGATTCCGTCTACTAGTCGACGGTAAACCCGGCGCGGGGCCGCCACCAATCGATCAAGACCCGCCGCCGACCGGCCCGTCAGGGGAGCACGGCCAACCCCTCCAGCTCCACCAGCGCTACGTCGTCCCAGAGGCGGACCACCCCGATCACCGCCATAGCGGGGTAATCACGGCCTGCCAACCGCCGCCAGATCCGGCCCAGTTCGGGGGCATGCGCGCGGTAGTCGGCAACATCGGTGGCGTAGACGGTGACACGGGCCAGGTCCTGCGGGGCGCCGCCGGCGGCCGCGAGGGCGGTGAGGATATTGGCCAGCGCGGTCTCGAACTGCTCGGGCAGCGTCTCGCCGACGATCTTGCCCTCGGTGTCGAGGGCGGTCTGCCCGGCCAGTAACACGATCCGTGTGCCGGTGGCGGTGACGGCGTGGGAGAAGCCGGTGGGCGGCGAGAGCTCGGCCGGATTGTGGCGGTGCAGGCTCATGCGTACGGCTCCTTATGCGTACGGTCCGCCGGCGTGCAGCTCCTGGGCATGCAGTTCTTCGGCGTACAGCTCCTTGGCGATGATCGTGCGCTGGACCTCGGTGGCGCCCTCGTAGATCCGGGGCGCTCGGACCTCACGGTACAGATGTTCCAGCAGATGGCCGCGCTGGAGCGCGCGTGCGCCGTGCAGCTGGACGGCGGCGTCCACGACGTACTGCGCGGTCTCCGTGGCGAGCAGCTTCGCCATCGCGGACCGTTTCGGCACATCGGGGGCGCCTTCGTCGTACGCCGCGGCCGCCGCGTAGACGAGAAGCCGCGCGGCCTCGGTGCGGGTGGCCATCTCCGCGACCCGGTGGGCGACCGACTGAAGGTCCTTGAGGGGACCGCCGAAGGCGCTGCGGAGGGCGGTGTGGCCGAGCGCCGCGTCCAGGGCCGCCTGGGCCATTCCGACGGCGAACGCGCCGACGCTGGGACGGAAGAGGTTCAGGGTGTTCATCGCGACACGGAAGCCCCGGTCCTCGTCGCCGAGCACATCGTCCTTGGTCACCGGGACATCAGTGAACGTCAGCGCACCGATGGGATGCGGCGAGAGCATCTCCAGTGCGGTCCCGGCAAGGCCCGGCCGGTCGGCGGGGACGAGGAAGGCGGTCACACCCCGGGCGCCCGCGCCCTGTGTCGTACGGGCGAAGACGGTGTAGAAGTCGGCCTCGGGGGCGTTGGAGATCCAGCGCTTCTCCCCGCTCAGCCGCCAACCCCCTTGATCCGGAACGGCTTTGAGGGCGAGAGCGGCCGCGTCCGAGCCGGCGTCAGGCTCGCTGAGCGCGAAGGCGGCGACGGCGCGGCCCGCGATCACCTCGGGGAGCCAGCGCTCCCGCTGCGCGGCCGTGCCCGCCTGGACAATGGGGTAGCTGCCCAGCCCCTGGAGGGCGAGGGCGGTCTCGGCCTCCGTGCATCCGTAGGCGAGGGACTCGCGCAGCAGGCACAGCTCGAGCGCTCTTGCTCCGGCTCCGCCTCGGGAGCCCACCGCCGCTCCGAACAGCCGCTCAAGCAGCCCCAGTTCACCAAGAGCGGCCACCAAGGGTCGGTTGACGCGGCCCGGCTCCGCCTTCTCCGCGAGCGGACGCAGCTTCTCGGCGGCCAGCGTACGCAATCGCGCACACCAGGAAGTCTGTACCGGATCGAGCGAGAATACGGGCATTCGTGCCCCCATTTCTGACGCATCTATCGCGGACCGTTGACTGTCGTCACCTTCACGATACGCTCGATTCGCGACCCCACTACGAGAAGGGGGCGAACCATGGAGCTGTCACCCTCGGCCCACCGCGACACCTTTGCGCGCGACCATCTCCCGCCCGCCGGGCAGTGGCCGGAACTCCTCTTCGAGCTGCCCTCTCTGCGCTATCCGCAGCGGCTCAACTGCGGGGCCGAGCTGCTGGACCGTACGATCGACCGCTTCGGCGCCCACCGGCCCGTCTTCCGCACCGGGGGCGGCGAGATCTGGACGTACGCGGAGCTGCGCGACCAGGTCGACCGGATCGCCCATGTCCTCACCTCCGACCTGGAAGTCGTCCCAGGAAACCGCGTCCTGCTGCGCGGCCCCACCACGCCCTGGCTCGCGGCCTGCTGGCTGGCGGTGATGAAGGCCGGCGCGGTGGCGGTCACCGTCCTCGCCCAGCAGCGCGCCAAGGAGCTGGCCACGGTGTGCGAGATCGCCGCCGTCAGCCACGCCCTGTGCGACATCCGCTCACTCGACGATCTGGCGAAGGCCGAGGTGCCGGGGCTGCGCATCACGGGCTACGGCGGCGACTCCCCCGACGATCTGCTGCGGCTCGCCGCCGCCGGGACCCGTGGGCCGTACGAGGCGGTGGCGACCGCGGCCGACGATGTCGCGCTGATCGCCTTCACCTCGGGCACGACCGGCCGCCCCAAGGGATGCATGCACTTCCACCGGGATGTGCTGGCCGTCGCGGACACCTTCTCCGCACAGGTGCTGGGGCCACAGCCCGACGACGTCTTCGCGGGCAGCCCGCCGCTGGGTTTCACCTTCGGGCTCGGCGGTCTGGTGATCTTCCCGATGCGGGCGGGCGCGTCCGCGCTGTTGCTCGAACAGGCGGGCCCGGCACAGCTGTTGCCCGCGATCGCCGCGCACCGGGTGTCGGTCCTGTTCACCGCGCCCACCGCGTACCGCGTAATGCTGAACGGCCTCGACGGGCACGACACCGCCTCGCTGCGGCGGTGTGTGTCGGCCGGTGAGAATCTGCCCGCCGCCACCTGGCAGGCCTGGCAGGAACGGACCGGGCTGCGCATCATCAACGGCATCGGCACGACCGAGCTCCTGCACATCTTCATCTCGGCGGCGGACGGCGAGATCAGACCTGGCACCACCGGGATTCCGGTTCCCGGCTGGCAGGCGCGGGTGGTGGACCGTTCCGGCCGACCGGTAGCGGACGGGGAGCCGGGCCTGCTGGCCGTGCGCGGCCCGGTGGGCTGCCGCTATCTGACCGACCTCCGGCAGCTGGACTATGTGCACGACGGCTGGAATCTCACCGGTGACACATACCTGCGTGAACCCGACGGCTACTTCCGTTACGTCGCCCGCGCCGACGACATGATCATTTCGGCCGGCTACAACGTCGCGGGGCCCGAGGTGGAGGACGCGCTGCTGCACCACCCGGACGTGGCGGAGGCCGCGGTGGTCGGCCGCCCCGATGAGCTGCGAGGACAGATCGTGGTGGCGTACGTCGTGCTGCGTGCGGGGGTCGGGGCCGGCGAGGACACCGCCACCGCACTCACCGACTCGGTGAAGCGGCGACTGACACCGTACAAATGCCCGCGTGAGATCGTCTTCCTCGACGCGCTTCCGCGCACCCCCACCGGCAAGCTGCAGCGCTTCCGCCTACGGGCCCTAAAGTGATCACGTGGCCGAGCAGCACACTCCCCGTTCCCTGATCGTCACCCTCTATGGCGCCTACGGACGCGAACGGCAGGGGCCGCTCCCCGTGGCCGAACTCATTCGTCTGCTGGCGGTTCTCGGCGTCGACGCGCCGTCCGTGCGCTCCTCGGTCTCCCGGCTCAAACGCCGCGGCCTGCTCGTCCCCGAACGCACGCCGGACGGTGCGGCCGGCTACGCCCTGTCGCCCGCCGCCCGTCAGTTGCTCGACGACGGTGACCGGCGGATCTATGCCCGGCACGCCCCTGTGCTGTCCGACGGCTGGGTGCTCGCCGTCTTCTCGGTGCCCGAGGCCGAGCGCCACAAGCGCCATCTGCTCCGTTCGCGGCTGGGGCGGCTCGGTTTCGGGTCGGCGGCGCCCGGGGTCTGGATCGCGCCTGCGTGGCTGTACGAGGAGACCCGGCACACGCTGCGCCGCCTCCAGCTCGATCCGTACGTCGAGCTGTTCCGCGGCGAGCATCTGGGCTTCGCGGCGACGGCGGAGGCGGTGGCGCGCTGGTGGGATCTGGGCGCGATCGCCAAGGAGCACGAGGAGTTCCTGGATCTGTACGAGCCGGTGCTGCGGGCGTGGCAGGCTCGCGGTGAGGTGCCGGCACGGGACGCCTACCGCGACTATCTGCCGGCGCTGGACTCCTGGCGGCAGCTGCCGTACATCGATCCGGGGCTGCCGGCCGAACTGCTGCCGCAGGGCTGGCCCGGCGGACGGTCGGCGGAGGTCTTCGCGCGGCTGCACGAGCTGCTGCGGGACGCGGGCGCGGAGTTCGTACAGCTCAGCTCAGAGTGAGCCGCGGTTTCGGGGCGTCGGTGCGGCCGGTCGGAGGTTTGCGACTGCCCGGCCGGTAGGGATCGGGCCACAGCGCCGCCGTTCCCGCGTAATCCTGGTCCGCTGCCGCGTGCAGGGTCCAGTGGGGGTCGTACAGATGCGGCCTGGCCAGCGCGCAGAGGTCCGCGCGGCCCGCCAGCAGGAGAGAGTTGACGTCGTCCCAGGAGGAGATCGCGCCGACCGCGATGACGGGGATCCCGAGGGCGTTGCGGATCCGGTCGGCGTACGGGGTCTGGTACGAGCGGCCGTACTCCGGCTGTTCGTCGGGGACGACCTGTCCCGTCGAGACGTCGATCGCGTCCGCGCCGTGGGCGGCGAAGGCGCGGGCGATGTGGACCGCGTCCTCAGCTGTGGTGCCGCCGCGTGCCCAGTCGGTGGCGGAGATACGGACGGTCATGGGCCGGTCGTCGGGCCAGGCGCCGCGCATGGTGTCGAAGACTTCGAGCGGGAAGCGGAGACGGTTTTCCAGGGAACCGCCATAGGCATCCGTCCTCCGGTTGGTGAGCGGGGAGAGGAACCCGGAGAGTAGGTAGCCGTGGGCGCAGTGGAGTTCGAGCAGGTCGAACCCGCTGTGGGCGGCGCGCCGGGTCGCGGCGGTGAACTGCTCGCGGATGTCGGTGAGTCCGGCGCGGTCCAGTGCGTGCGGGACCTCGTTGACGCCGGGGAGGTACGGGAGCGGTGAAGCGGCGGCGAGGGGCCAGTTCCCCTCGTCCAGCGGCTGGTCAATGCCTTCCCACATCAGCTTGGTGGAGCCCTTGCGGCCGGAGTGGCCGAGCTGGACGCCGATCGCCGTGCCGGGCGAGTGGTGGTGCACGAAGTCGGTGACGCGCCGCCAGGCAGCGCCCTGTTCAGGGGTGTAGAGGCCGGTGCAACCGGGGGTGATGCGGCCCTCGGCGCTCACACAGACCATCTCGGTCATCACCAGACCGGCTCCGCCGAGTGCCCGTGCGCCGAGGTGGACGAGGTGGAAGTCGCCGGGGACGCCGTCCACGGCGGAGTACATGTCCATGGGCGAGACGACGACCCGGTTGCGGAGGGTCAGTCCGCGCAGTCTGAAGGGGGTGAACATCGGCGGTGTGCCGGGCGGGCAGCCGAAGTCGCGCTCGACGGCGTCGGTGAACGCCGGGTCGCGCAGCCGCAGGTTGTCGTGGGTGACGCGGCGGCTGCGGGTGAGGAGATTGAAGGCGAACTGCCGCGGCGGCTGGTCGAGGTAGCCGGCGAGCTCCTCGAACCAGCGGAGGCTGGCGGCCGCCGCTCGCTGCGTGGACTCGACGACCGGGCGGCGCTCGGTCTCGTACGCGGCGAGTGCGGTGGGCAGGTCGGGCTGTTCCTCGACGCAGGCGGCGAGCGCGAGGGCGTCCTCGACGGCGAGCTTGGTGCCGGAGCCGATGGAGAAGTGGGCCGTGTGGGCGGCGTCGCCGAGAAGCACCGTATTGCCGTGGGACCAGCGGCCGTTGACGACGGTGCGGAAGGCGATCCAGGAGGAGCTGTTGGAGCGGAGGCCGCGGCCCCCGAGGGCTTCGGCGAAGATCTTGGCGCAGAGTCCGGTGGACTCCTGCTCGTCGGCCGTATCGAAGCCGGCGGCCCGCCAAACTTCTTCGCGCATCTCGACGATGACGGTGCTGGCATCGGGGGCGTACGGGTAGCCGTGCAGCTGCATCACCCCGTGCTCGGTCTCGGCGATCTCGAAGCGGAAGGCGTCGAAGGCGAAGTCGGCGGCGAGCCAGATGTAGCGGCAGCGGTGGGTGGTGACACCCGGCGCGAATGTGTCGGCGTGCGCCTCGCGGGTGAGGCTGTGCACCCCGTCCGCGGCGATGACCAGGTCGTACGCGGCGGCGAGTTCGGCGGCGGGCGGGGCGGGGGTGCGGAAGCGGAGGCGTACGCCGAGGGATTCGCAGCGCCCGTGCAGTATCTCCAGCAGCCTGCGCCGCCCGAGGGCGGCGAAGCCGTGGCCACCGGAGGTGAGGGTGCGGCCGCGGTGGACGATGTCGATGTCGTCCCACCGTACGAACTCGTCCTGCAGCGCGCGGTAGATGACGGGGTCGGCGTGCTCGATCCCGCCGAGGGTCTCGTCGGAGAGGACGACGCCGAAGCCGAAGGTGTCGTCGGGGGCGTTGCGCTCCCAGACGGTGATGTCGCGTTCGGGACCGAGCCGCTTGAGCAGCGCGGCGGCATACAGCCCACCGGGTCCACCGCCGATGACGGCAACGCGGAGGGCGCGTCGGCGTGCCTCGGGCGCGGTGGCCGTCGGCCGGCCGGGCTGGGGGACCCGGACCCTCTGCTCGGCCGGGGAGCCGGAGGTCCGGGCCGCCTGCGGCGCGGGGGGTTTTGCCCCACCCAGCCCTCCCCCAGAGCTTCGCCTGGGTGGGGGTGCCCCCGGCGAAGCCAGGGGGAGTACCCCCATCCCGAACTGGGGCTCCGCCCCAGACCCCGGACGCCCGCTGGGGGTCCCCCCACGCCCGCCGGGCGTAGAGGGAGTGTCCTCAATCGCCGGACGGGCTGGATATGCGGCCGAGCCGGATTGTGAAGCCCGCCCGGGCAATTCAAGCCCCGCCGGCGATTGAGGCGCGGGGGTCCGGGGGCGGAGCCCCCGCGCGGGGTCCGGGGCGGAGCCCCGGGGTGGGCGGCGTGGCATCGTCAGCGCCCCCGCCACTTCGGCGGGCGCTTCTCCGTGAAAGCGGCGTGGAACTCCGCGTAGTCCTCGCTGTTCATCAGCAGCGCCTGCGTCGACGCGTCGAGTTCGACCGACGCCGCGAGCGGCATGTCGAGCTCGGCCGTGAGCAGCGCCTTGGTCTGGGCGTACGCCAGGGCCGGGCCCTCCGCGAGGTGGCGGGCCAGCTCCGCGGCCCGCTCGTCCGACCGGCCCTCCTCCGTCAGCTCGCTGATCAGGCCGATCCGTTCGGCCTCCGGCGCGCGGACCGGTTCGCCGAGCATCAGCAGCCGGGTGGCGTGGCCGAGGCCGACCACCCTCGGCAGCAGATAGGCCGCGCCCATGTCGCCGCCCGAGAGCCCCACCTTGGTGAAGAGGAACGCGAAACGGGCCGACGGGTCCGCGATACGGAAATCCGCGGCCAGCGCCAGCACCGCGCCGGCCCCTGCCGCGACGCCGTGGACCGCCGCGATCACCGGGAAGGGGCATTCGCGCAGCGCCCGTACGACCTGCCCGGTCATCCGGTTGAAGTCGAGGAGCTTGGCGGTGTCCATGGAGAGCGTCGCGCTGATGATCTCGTCGACGTCACCGCCGGAGCAGAACCCGCGCCCTTCCCCGCCCAGCACCAGTGCTCGTACGGACCGCTCCCGCGCCAGCTCTGCCAGCAGATCACGCAGGTCGGCGTAGGCGCCGAAGGTGAGGGCGTTGAGCTTCTCGGGACGGGCGAGAGTGACGGTCGCCACCCCGTCGTCCGTCGTGAGCCGCAGATGGCGCCACTGTTCGGTGCGCTGCGCGGAGCTGGAAAAGGGGCTCATGGAGTGTGGCCTCCTTCAGCGGGCGGGCTGCTGCCTGCCCTCTTGAAGCTATCACCCTTACGTGACTTCCGTCACGACTACGCGATACGCCGAGTATCCATGCAAAGGTCCCGTCCCAGTTGTGGCACAGGTCCTATCCGTGACGGACCCCGACCCCTTGTCCGGCGTCTTGCGCTTCATAAGGTTGAAAGCACGACGTCGAACCTCGAATGGACCCCACGCCTTGCTCGAACGCTCCGACCTGCCCGTCCCCGCCTCGTGGCGCATCGCGCTGCCGCACACCGCGGCCGCCGTGCCCATCGCCCGCGCCCTGATCCGTACGGCGCTGGCGGACATCGAGGTGTCGGCGGACAGGGACACGGCCGAGCTGCTCACGGCGGAGCTCGTCGCCAACGCGGTGGAGCACACCAGTGGCGAGACCCCCATCGAGCTGGTGGTGGAACTCCTGGCGACGGGCTGCCAGGTGGAGGTTCATGACGGCGACCCCGCCCCGCCGGGCCACTGGCCCAGGCCGGGCTCGGTACCCGACGTCTGGCAGGAGCACGGCCGGGGGCTGCTGCTGATACGCACACTGAGCTCGGACTGCGGGCACCGCCTCACCGACGGGGGCAAGGCGGTCTGGTTCACGCTCCCGTCGCGGAGCTGACCTCCTGCCGCATGACTATCCGGCGGCGGCGAGTGTGGCGACCATGACCGCCTTGATCGTGTGCATACGGTTCTCCGCCTCGTCGAAAACGACGGAGTGCTCCGACTCGAAGACCTCGTCGGTGACTTCGAGCTCGGTCAGGCCGTGGCTCTCATGGATCTCGCGGGCGACTTTGGTGCCGAGGTCATGGAAGGCGGGGAGGCAGTGCAGGAACTTCACGTCCGCGTTGCCGGTGGCGCGCAGCACGTCCATGGTCACGGCATACGGACCGAGCACCTTGATGCGCTCGTCCCAGATCTCCTTGGGCTCGCCCATCGACACCCAGACGTCGGTGGCGACGAAGTCCGCGCCGTGGACTCCCTCGGCGATGTCCTCGGTGAGGGTGATCCGGGCGCCGCTGGTCTCGGCGGCCGCGCGGGCACGGGTCACGATCTCCTCGGCCGGCCAGTACGACCTGGGCGCGACGATCCGTACGTCCATGCCCAGCAGCGCGCCGGTGATCAGGTAGGAGTTGCCCATGTTGAAGCGGGCGTCCCCGAGGTAGGCGAAGGAGATCTGTTCCAGCGGCTTGTCACTGTGCTCGGTCATGGTGAGCACGTCGGCGAGCATCTGGGTGGGGTGCCAGTCGTCGGTGAGACCGTTGTAGACCGGCACCCCGGCGTACGCGGCGAGCTCCTCGACGGTGGCCTGGCCGTCCCCTCGGAATTCGATGGCGTCGAACATGCGGCCAAGCACCCGCGCGGTGTCCTTGGCGGACTCCTTGCTTCCGATGTGCGAACCGGCCGGGTCGATGTACGTCGTCGAAGCGCCCTGGTCGGCCGCCGCGACCTCGAACGAGCAGCGCGTACGGGTCGACGACTTCTCGAAGATCAGCGCGATGTTCTTGCCGCGCAACCGCTGGACCTCGGTGCCCGCTCGCTTGGCAGCCTTGAGCTCGGCGGCCAGATCGATCAGGCCGCGGAACTCCTCGGCGGTGAAGTCCAGCTCCTTGAGGAAGTGGCGGCCTTCGAGATGTATCGCCATGGTGGCTGCTCCTGGATCGCGAATGCGGTAACCCTGGAAGTGTATACGAGCCTCCGCATTGCTATACAGCCTCCTCCACGGGGCCGCGGGGCGGAGGGTACGGCACTACACGGCATCGCGTTCGAACGGACAGCTCATACAGCGGGGGCCTCCGCGGCCCCGGCCCAGCTCACTGCCGGGGATCTCGATCACTTCGATGCCCTGTTTGCGCAGATGGGTGTTTGTGGTGACATTGCGCTCGTACGCCACGACGACGCCCGGCTCGACGGCGAGCACATTGCAGCCGTCGTCCCACTGCTCGCGCTCCGCCGAGTGCACGTCCTGCGTCGGTGTGAGCACCCGGATCTCCTTCAGCCCCAGCGCGGCGGCGATCGCGCTGTGCATGTGCTCGGCCGGATGATCGGTGACCTTGAGGGCCTGAGGTCCGAGGGCCGGTTCGATGGTGTACGAGCGGAGCATGCCGAGCCCCTCGTACTGGGTGAAGGTGTCGCGGTCGACCATCGTCATCACGGTGTCGAGATGCATCAAGGCCCGCCGCTTGGGCATGTCCAGCGCCACGATGGTCCGGGCGGAGCCGGCCGCGAACAGCCCGCGCGCCAGCATCTCCACGGCCTGCGGGGTGGTGCGCTCACTCATCCCGATCAGCACCGCGCCATTGCCGATGACCAGGACGTCGCCGCCCTCGATGGTGGAGGGGTAGTCGTCCTGCCCCTCGGACCAGTGGTGGAACTCCCCCGCCCGCGGACTGGTGAACAGCGGGTGGTGCTTGTAGATCGCTTCGAAGTGGACGGTCTCGCGCTGCCGGGCGGGCCACCGCATGGCGTTGATGGAGACGCCGTCGTAGATCCAGGCGGAGGTGTCGCGGGTGAAGAGGTGGTTGGGCAGCGGGCGGAGGAGAAAGTCGTCCAGGTCCATCACATGGAAGCGGACGGAGGTCGGCTCGGGATGACCGGCGAGGAACTCCCGCTTGGTCATCCCGCCGACGAGCGCCTCGACCAGGGCGGCCGTGGGCAGCTCGTCGAAGACGGCTCTGAGGTGGTCGGTGGCGAGCGGCCCGTACTCCTTCTCGGCGAAGACCCGGTCCAGGACGAGCTTTCTGGCCTCCGGGATCTCCAGCGACTCCCGCAGCAGATCGCCGAAGAGGTGCACCTCCACCCCACGGTCACGCAGGACGTCCGCGAACCCGTCATGCTCCTGACGGGCGCGGCGCACCCACAGCACATCGTCGAAGAGCAGGGCGTCCTTGTTACTGGGGGTGAGGCGCTTCAGCTCCAGATCTGGCCGGTGCAGTATGACCTGGCGCAGCCGCCCGGTCTCGGAGTCGACATGGAATCCCATGCCCCCATCCTCACCGCGCGGAGCGCTCTTCACCCGGCGAATGGTCCACCAGATCCACCCGAACAGTTCACAGCCGGGGGTCGACCGGCTCCGACTCCAGTGCCAGTACCGCGAAGACCGCCTCGTGGACCCGCCACAGCGGCTCGCCGTCGGCCAGCCGGTCCAGGGCCTCGAGGCCAAGCGCGTACTCCCGCAGCGCCAGCGAGCGCTTGTGGTTCAGGAACCGTTTGCGCAGCCGCTCCAGGTTCTCCGGGCGGGTGTACTCGGGACCGTAGATGATCCGCAGGTACTCGCGGCCGCGGACCTTGATGCCCGGTTGCACGAGCCGGCCCTTCTCGTCCTTGGCAAGCGCCTGGAGCGGCTTGACGACCATGCCTTCGCCGCCCCTTCCGGTCATCTCCAGCCACCAGTCGACACCGGCGCCGACCGAGGCCTCGTCGCCGGTGTCGACGACAAGCCGCCGGGTGACCTGGAGCAGGCCCGTGGGGTCGTGCTCCACCAGCCGGTCCAGCCATGCCAGTTGCTCGTCGTGCGGCACTGAGGCCAGCGAACGCCCCTGCGCGGCGAGGATCTGGAACGGAGCGAGCCGCACTCCGTCAAGCCCCTCCGTCGTCCAGCAGTACCGCCGGTACGCCTCGGTGAACGCGGCGGCGTCACCAGCGCGTCCGCGCTGCTTGGCCAGCAGTCCCTCCACCTCGACACCGCGCGCGACCGCCGCTTCGAGGGCCGCCGTGGCGCCGGGGAAGACAGCACCGGAAGCGGCGCCGACCGCCGCGTACTGCGAGCGCAGCAGTCCGGACGCCTTGAGCGACCAGGGCATCAGCTCGGCGTCCAGCAGTAGCCAGTCGGTGTCGAGTTCCTGCCAGAGACCGGCTTCGGTGGCGGCCGTACGCAGCCGGTCCAGGATCTCCTCCGTCACGGACTCGTCGTCGAAGAACGGCCGCCCGGTACGGGTGTGCAGCGCGCCGGTCGGGCCTGCCCAGGAGCCTGCGGCCTGGGAGGCACTCCCAACCCCGAACCGCTCGCGCGCGGCCTCGGCGTCGCGGCAGACAAGCACCACCGCCCGCGAGCCCATGTGCTTCTCCTCGCACACGACCTTGGCGACGCCGTCCGCCCGGTACTGCGCGAAGGCCTCCGCCGGGTGCTCCAGGTAGTGTCCATCAGCGGCTCCGCCGCGGGCCTCGACCTGCGCGGTCGCGGTCGGTGACATGGTCGGCGGCAGGTACACGAGCAGCCGCGGGTCGACCGCGAAACGGCTCATGACTTCGAGCGCCGCCGCGGCGTTCTCCTCACGTACGCCGATGCGCGCCATGTGCCGGGTCTCCACGACCCGCCGCCCCTGCACATCGGCGAGGTCCAGCGGACGACCCTCGCGGCCGCCCGGCGCCTCGGTGACGAGCGGCCGCGCCGGCTCGTACCAGACCTTCTCGGCCGGTACGTCGACGAGCTCGCGCTCCGGCCAGCGCAGCGCGGTCATTCTGCCGCCGAAGACCGCTCCGGTGTCCAGGCAGATGGTGTTGTTGATCCACGATGTGTTGGGCACGGGTGTGTGGCCGTAAACCACAGCCGCGCGTCCTCGGTAGTCCTCCGCCCACGGGTAGCGCACGGGCAGGCCGAACTCGTCGGTCTCGCCGGTCGTGTCGCCGTACAGCGCGTGCGAGCGGACCCGGCCGGAGGTGCGCCCGTGGTACTTCTCGGGCAGACCGGCGTGGCAGACGACCAGCTTGCCCTCATCAAGGACGTAGTGGCTGACCAGGCCGTCGATGAATTCCCGCACTTGCTCGCGGAAGGAATCGTCCTCCTTCTCCAACTGTTCGATGGTCTCAGCCAGTCCGTGCGTGTGCTGGACCTTCCTGCCCTTCAGGTAGCGGCCGAGCTTGTTCTCGTGGTTCCCGGGCACGCACAGGGCGTTGCCCGACGCGACCATGCTCATCACCCGGCGCAGCACACCGGGGCTGTCCGGTCCCCGGTCGACGAGGTCGCCGACGAAGACGGCCGTACGCCCTGCGGGGTGTGCGCCGTCCACATAACCGAGCTTGGCGAGCAGGGTCTCGAGCTCGGAGCGGCAGCCGTGGATGTCGCCGATGATGTCGAAGGGGCCCGTGAAGTGCGTGAGGTCGTTGTAGCGACGCTCCAGGACGACCTCAGCGGCCTCGACCTCCTCCACGCTGCGCAGGATGTGCACCTTGCGGAAGCCTTCGCGCTCCAGTCCGCGCAGCGAGCGGCGCAGTTCACGGCGGTGGCGCTGGATGACATGGCGCGGCATCCCGGCCCGGTCGGGGCGTACCGCATTGCGTTCGGCGCACACCTCTTCCGGCAGGTCGAGGACGATCGCGATCGGCAGCACGTCGTACTGGCGCGCCAGTTGCACCAGCTGCCTGCGGCTCTCCGACTGCACACTGGTGGCGTCGACGACGGTCAGCCGGCCGGCCGCGAGCCGCTTGCCCGCGATGTAGTGCAGTACGTCGAAGGCGTCGCCGCTCGCGCTCTGGTCGTTCTCATCGTCGGCGACGAGGCCGCGGCAGAAGTCGGAGGAGATGACCTCGGTGGGCTTGAAGTGCTTGCGGGCGAAGGTGGACTTGCCGGATCCGGTGGCGCCGATGAGGACGACGAGGGACAGGTCGGTCACCGGGAGTCTGCGCTTCGCCGGCGCGGCGGTCGTGGTGGTCGTGGTGGTCATGCGGCCTTCGCCTCCTTCTCGGTCTCGCTCTTGGTCGCGGTCTTGTCGGTCTCGGCCTTGTCGGTCCTGGTGAAGACAGCCATCTGCGTCGGGGGCCCCACCTCGGGGTCGTCGGGCCCGACGGGGACGAACTCGACGCCGTAGCCGTCCCGTTGGGCGACGCCCTCCGCCCACGTGCGGAACTCGTCCCTCGTCCACTCGAAGCGGTGGTCCCCGTGGCGCACATGCCGGGCGGGCAGGGTCTCCCAGCGGACGTTGTACTCGACGTTCGGCGTCGTCACGATCACGGTCTGCGGCCGGGCGGATCCGAACACCGCGTACTCCAGCGCGGGCAGCCGCGGCAGATCGAGGTGCTCAATGACCTCGCTGAGCACGGCCGCGTCATAGCCGGTCAGCCGCTTGTCGGTGTAGGTGAGCGAGCCCTGCAGCAACTTGACCCGTGCGGCCTGCCGCTCGCTCATCCGGTCCAGCTTCAGCCTGCGTCCGGCGATGGTCAGCGCACGCACCGACACATCCACTCCCACGATCTCGCTGAAGCGAACCTCCTTGAGCAGCGCCTGCACCAACTGGCCCTGTCCGCAGCCCAGGTCGAGCACCCGGCTCGCTCCGGCCCCGCGCAGCGCGTCAAGAATCGCGTCCCGCCGCTGTTCGGCGAGCGGAACCGGCTTCTCTTCCGTGTCCGTCGTCTCGTCCACGGCGTTGTCGACTTCCTCGACTTCGAGGTCGTCGGCCTCGGCCAGCCGTACGAGCTCGAGACGTTCCATCGCCTGCCGGGTGAGCCCCCAGCGGCGGGAGAGATAGCGGCTGGTGATCAGCTTCTGCTCGGGGTGCTCGGCCAGCCAGCCCTCGCCCGCCCGCAGCAGCTTGTCCACCTCGTCGGGCGCGACCCAGTAGTGCTTGGCGTCGTCGAGCACTGGCAGCAGGACGTACAACTGCCGCAGCGCGTCGGCGAGCCGCAGCTCTCCTTCCAACGCCAGCTGGACGTAGCGCGAGTCGCCCCACTCGGGGAACTGCTCGTCCAGCGCGACCGGCTCCGCCTCGACCGACGTCCAGCCCAGCGGCCCGAACAGCTTCCGAACCAGCTCCGCACCACCACGCGCGGGCAGCGCGGGCACCTCGACGCGCAGCGGCATGGGGGCCTCGGCGCGTCCCGGCAGCGCCGCGCACACGCCCCGCAGCGCGCTCTTGAATACGGTGCTCAGTGCGACGGCCAGCAGCGAGGACGCGGCGTACGGCCGGTCATTGACGTACTGCGCGAGCGCCGAATCGGGCGCCCCACCACGGCCCTTGCCCTTGCCGCGCCGCACCAGCGCCACCGGATCCACTTCCAGCAGCAGCGCGGCCGTGCAGCGCTCGGCGGACGCCTCGGGGTAGAAGACATGCGCCGTGCCGTGCGAGGTGGAGAAGGTCTGCGCCTTGTCGGGATGCTTGTGCAGCAGAAAGCCGAGGTCGGTGGCGGGACGTTCTGGGGTACCGCTGGTACTGATCGTCAGGAACATCCGACGCACCTCTTTGACCTTTGCTTACACGGGCTGAAACGGCTGTGACCTGCTAGGACGGGTTTCAGAGGCTATAGGAGGCAGTCGGAGCCGACCACTGGGTTTCGACGCCCGGTTCGCCCCGGTCCGCTCGGAGGCATTCAGAGGCAATCCCTCTGATCTGGGTGCGAGCCCGAGTCAGCCGGTGCCGTGGACAGGTTGGTCTTGGTCGACAACCCATCCACCAGGAGCTTCACTTGCTCCTGCAACAGCTCCCCACGTCAACTCACGGCACGCTCAGCCAAGTTGGAAACAGCTCACAGCACGGACCCGGCGCCGTGCAGCAGGCAGACCTCAATCTTCTCGACCGGGCCGCCTCGGCGACTTGGGACCCCACCCGAGAAAACGGCTCGCATGGCGGCGTACTGCGCTTACGGCCGCCCTCTGGAAGCCACCGCGTTCAACGGCCGCCGCCTTCGAGGGCCGCCGTGAGCTCCGCGATCTGCCCCGGCCCCACCCGGCAGCAGCCGCCGACCAGGCGGGCCCCGGACGCCAGCCAGTCCCACACCCGGCCCGGTTCGTACGTGGCCCCGCCCCGCCACTCCCGCTCGTCGACGTCCCAGCGCTCCCCGCTGTTCGGATAGACGACCACCGGCTTACCGGTCACCGACGCCGCGAGCTCCACCGCACGCCGCGCGTCACCCGGCTCGCAGCAGTTCACCCCGACGGCGATCACCTGGTCTTGGCCGACGGCCAGGGCGAAGGCCGCCGCCAGCTCCTGGCCGGCCCGGGTGCGCTCGCCGGAGATGCTGTACGAGAGCCAGACCGGCACTCCGCACCCGTCGACCGCCCGCAGCAGCGCCTCCGCCTCGTCCGTGTCCGGCACCGTCTCCAGCGCCAGCACATCGGGGCCCGCTGCCACCAGGGCCTCGATCCTCGGCCGGTGGAAGCGCTCCAGTTCCCGCACGGACAGTCCGTACCGACCCCGGTACTCGCTGCCGTCCGCGAGCATCGCGCCGTACGGCCCGACCGAGGCTGCCACCCACACCTCCCGCTGGACCGACTCGCCGGCGCTGCGGGCCAGCTCAACACTGCTGGCCAGCAGTCCCGCTGCCTCCTCCCGCGCGACTCCACGCCGCGCGAACCCCTCGAACGTGGCCTGATAGCTGGAGGTGATCAGCACCTGCGCGCCCGCCCGCACATACGCCGCATGCGCCGCCTCGATCTGACGCGGAGCGTCGGCGAGCAGCCGCGCCGACCAGAGCTCGTCGGACAGCTCGCAGCCCTGCGCCTCAAGTTGGCTGGAGAGACCGCCGTCGAGGACGACGACCCCTTCGGCGAGGCCGGCGGCGAGTGTACGGGCGGGGCGCACGGCAATCAGCTCAGCTGGGACTGGACCCGGGAGGAGATCAGCTCCAGGTGATCGAGATCGTCGAGGTCCAGGACCTGAAGGTAGAGCCGGGATGCTCCGATGGCGCCGTACCGCCCGATCTTGTCGACCACTTCGGCGGGCGAGCCGGCCAGCCCGTTCGCCTTCAGTTCGTCCACCTCCCGTCCGATGGCGGCCGCACGGCGCGCCACCTCTGCGTCGTCCTTGCCCACACAGACGACCAGGGCATTGGAGTACACAAGGTCGTCCGCTTCTCGCCCGGCCGCCTCGGCGGCGGCGCGGACCCGGCCGAACTGCCGTTCACTGTCCTCGATCGAGGCGAACGGGATGTTGAACTCGTCGGCGTACCGCGCGGCCAGCCGGGGGGTGCGGGTCGCGCCGTGCCCGCCGATCAGCACCGGCAGCTTCCCCTGGGCGGGCTTGGGCAGCGCCGGCGAGTTGACGAGCTGGTAGTAAGCGCCCTCGTACGAGAAGGTCTTGCCGACCTCCGTGGCCCACAGCCCGGTGACGATCGCCAGCTGCTCCTCCAGCCGCGCGAACTTCTCCTTGGGGAACGGGATGCCGTACGCCCTGTGCTCCTCCTCGAACCAGCCGGCGCCCAGCCCCAGCTCGACCCGGCCGCCCGACATCTGGTCGACCTGCGCGACCTGGATGGCCAGCACGCCGGGCAACCGGAACGTACCGGCGGTCATGAGCGTGCCGAGGCGGATCCGCTTGGTCTCGCGGGCCAGCCCGGCCAGGGTGATCCAGGCGTCGGTGGGCCCGGGCAGCCCGTCGGCGGACCCCATGGGGAGGTAGTGGTCGGAACGGAAGAAGGCGTCGAAGCCGAGGTCTTCGGTGGCTTTGGCAACGGTCAGCAGGGTGTCGTAGCTCGCCCCTTGCTGGGGCTCGGTGAAGATTCGAAGATCCATACATTCCATCCTGCACCTTCGAACGGCCGTCAACCCCACCATCCCCACCAGGTCCGCCCCGGCCCAGTCGGATGAAGACCCCTCAACCCGATGGGACGCGCCCGTCCCGCACAGCTCCCACCGGACCACTGCGAGGTCATGACGGCCCCGCCGCCGAGTCCACAGCGTCCACGACGCCCACCGAGCCGGCAGAGCCCGAGGAGCCGGACAGGTCGAACGAGTCCGACGGCTCCGGTAGATCCGGTACCTCCGGAGGCTCCATCGGCCCCGCCACAGCCACCGGGTCGGCTCTGCCCCGGATCGTGTCGGGCGGTCTCTCCGCAAGCCGGCGCAGCATTTCCCGCACCCGGTCGTTCGACTCGTCTGCGGCGTCTATCGCCTCGATGCACTGCCAGTACAACCCCTCCTCGTCAGTGGCGCACGCGACCCCGACCAGCGCGATTCCCACCTCTCCCAACAGCAGGCCCAGCCCGATCAACGTCCGCCGCGCATCCGCCACTTCGGACAGCCGCGCGGCTCTGACGCCGCCGCTGCGCACCATCGGATGGTCGAGCACTCCGCATCCCCGACCGCCGATCTCGCTGAGCCCGCGCGCCTCGCCTCTCAGCTCCAGCGGTCCGCAAACCGCCAGCCTGCTCCCGATCGCCTGCGCGAGTGCCTGCGCCTGCCAGGCCTCCGCCACGATGTCCGGCACCGCCCGGCTTTGTGCCAGGGCATGCCGGCTGACTCCGATGAGCCGCTCCGCGTCCATGTACGCCGCCCCCGTTCGTACGACTTACTGCCCACTCAGTTATTACCCAGAGTGAAGGTGCTTGAGCCTGAACGCCAAGGGAATTCGGAAATCTGTGGACACCAAGGTCGTTGTGGATAACCGGCCCACTCCGTAGAGTGACGGCGGCGTGTGTAGCGGATCACGGACCGCCGAGGATCACTTCACCGGGAATCGAATCTCGTTCCGGTCGATCTTGTCGGAGAGCGCGGCAAGCACGTCGATCCCGAGCACTTCGCAGAACTGCAGCAGATACGCCAGCACGTCCGCGACCTCGTCCCGCACCCGGTGCGCCGACCCCTCCTCGTCCATCACCCGCGCCGACTGCTCCGGCGTCAACCACTGGAAGATCTCGACCAGTTCGGACACCTCGACGCTCAGCGCCACCGCCAGGTTCTTCGGGGTGTGGTACGGCTCCCAGCCGCGCGCCTCCGCGAACTCGGCCAGCCTGCGCTGCAACCCCGCCACATCGAGCCCGTCCCGCCCGTCCCGCCCGTCCCGTCCGTCCCGTCCGTCCCGTCCATCCGGTCCGTCCCGCCCGTCCCGCCCGTCCCGCCCGTCATCTGTCGTCACGGCACCAGGTCTACCACCGTCACGCCGTCCACTCCGCGCGCGTACGACGCATCGGCGACCGCCCCCACCAGCCGGACATGGCCCCGCGCACACACCTCCGCGCCCAGCGACACCAGTTCACGCGCCTGTCGCGGGTCCAGGCAGCGATCGAAGCCGTCCGCGAGAACGGTGAGAGCCTGGTACGCCGACGGCACCTCGGCCGCCTGGTCCATGGCCAGCACGCCCGGCCCGGTCAGCAGCACCAGCGCGAGCGCCAGATACCTCAACTCGCCCTCGCCGAGCCGCCCCACGGGAGTGGCTCCCCGGGTGCCGCCCCGGCCCAGCAACGCCCGCACCGTCCCGTCGTCCAGCTCCTCGACGGCCAGTTCCTCCACCACCCCGGCGCACCCCACCCGCGCCGCCGCCACCAGTCGCGCATGCCGCTTGGCGCACTCGCTCCGGGTCCGGTGCAGTACCTCCGCGAGGTTGTCGCAGCCGGGCCTCAGCCGCCCCTCCCCCGCCGCCACCGGCCCGCGCATCCGGTGCGGCTGCGGGTCGCAGGCGAAGACGGACCGCAGCGCCACCACCACCTGCTCGGCCGCCGCAAGTACCTGCAACTGCCCCTGCGTCTTGCCGGCCACACGCAACGGAAGCAGGGCCGTGCCGAGCCGGTCGTCCGGCAGGGGGGCACGCGTCACCGACGCGGCCCCGGCCGTGTGCCAGGCGGCCTGCACGGCGGACCGCCCGGGATCGCGCAGCGCGGTGGTCAGCAGGGTCCGCCCGCCGCTGGTCAACCGCTCGCCGACGACCCGCAGTTCGGGTTCGGCCTGTACGGCGAGATCAAGCTTTACGGGACCGGTCGGGCCGTCGACGGTGCAGCCGATCCTGAATCCCCGCCGCCCCTGCCCGTCGGCCTCCGCCCACTCGGGCACACACGCCGCAGGATCCGGGAACGCGGCCTCGAGGTCGTCCCCCGCGCCCAGCCGCGCCAGCGCCTCGTACGCCTGCAGGACGCTCGACTTGCCGCTGCCGCTCGCCCCCGCGAAGAGCGTCAGCGGACCGAGAGGAAAGGCCGCGCCGCGGTGTGTTCTGAAGGCGGAGAGCCGCAGTTCGGTGACGGTGGGGCGGGCGCCGTTGGCGCCGTTGAGCGGGGTGTTTGCGTCCATGAGCCGGACGGTACGCAGCGCGAAACGCGCCGAACCGTTCCGCCTCGACGGCCTTCCTACGAACGGGGGACGGCGGCGGCCGCGATCCCCTCGACCTCCGTGCCTATCGGGGCCAGCAGGAAGACATTCCGGTCGACCCGGTGCATCCCGCTGCCGAGCCCGAAGACGACACCACTGCTGAAGTCCAGGATGCGCTTGGCGGCATCGGTGTCGGCGCCGGTGAGGTCGAGCAGCACCGGGATCTGTGCGATGAGGTACTCGGCGACCTCACGCGCGTCGGCGAAGATCTGCACCCGCAGCACGACGAAACGACGCTGCTCCGCCGCCGCGTAGTCCTGCGGGACGGTGCGGTGGTCGACCCGCGACGGCCACTCGTTACGGCCGCGCAGCGGAACGACCTGGGCCAAGCCCTCCCACTGCTCGTCGGTGACGTCGTACCTCTCGTACCTACTCATGCGCCCCATCCTCGCGCTCCTCACCCGTTCGGCCCAACAGCGACACGGGCGAGTCGGCCGCGGATCGGTCCGGGGCCGTTCGGGGCGGCCGCTCAGTGCCCGGCGGGGTCGGGGACGAGGCCGTCGGCGACCAGGCCGGCGGGCACCGCCTCGCTCAGCGCCTTCGCGAACGCCTGGGCCTCCTGCGCCAGTACGGGCTCTGTGCTGCGCTCGGTCACGACGGGACTCCTGATCCGGGTCGGGGTGTGGTGGCTGCCGCCAGGGCGACAGCGGTGAGCAGGAGGAGAGCCGGCGCGAGCGCGGCGGCCGTGCCGTGGTGGAGCTGGAGCAGGCCGCCGGCGAGGGCGCCGGTGAACATCGCGGTGACCGACACCAGTCGGCGTACGGTGGCGGGCCCCGGCCGGTCGGCCGCCAGGCCGGTCAGGGTCAGGGTGAGGACCGTGGTGGTGAGGTCGGGTACGGCAATCTTCCGGACCACGGCGTTCTGCGCGCCCATGCCGAGCGCGAGCAGCACGATCAGTACGCGACATCGGCGAGATCGGCGGACCAGCGGCCCGGTTCGGTTCGGTTCGGTCCGGTCCGGTCCGGTGAGCGAAAGTACGGCGGCCACGGCGATCGGGACGCTCGCCGGCGCAACGACCGTATGCAACTTGCACGGCAGGCTGCCCGCCGGGGCTGGGTCCGGGTCGGGGTCGGGGTCTGGGTCTGGCGAGTCGGTCCAACGGGTACGGCACGGCGATCAACTAGCCTGCTCCTGACCGCAGTCGGCAACCGGAGCGCCCGGCAGCAGAAGATCTCAAGACTTTGGAAGGTCATGCGCGAAGACGCCCTCGTTCACGCCGCCGCCGGTGTTCACCTGGTCCACGGCAGCAATACCAACTGGGTCATCCTGACCGACGGTGACGCCGTCACGCTGATCGACTGCGGCTACCCGGGAGACCGCCGGCAGGTCCTCGACTCGCTGGCGAACCTGGGCCACGCACCCAATGCGGTTGAGGCGGTGCTCATCACACACGCGCACAACGACCACATCGGTTCGGCGGAATACCTCAGCCGCACCTTCGACGCCCCCGTCTTCCTGCATGAGGCAGAGGTACCCCACGCACGCCGGGAGTTCCTCCACCAGGTTTCCATCGGCCAGGTCCTGATGAATGGGTGGCGTCCCGGCGTGCTTCCGTGGGCAGTACACGCTCTCCGGTCGGGAGGCACCGCGGACTCCCGCGTCGCCCGTCCCCAGAAGTTCCCCGTGGCGGGTGCCCTCGATCTGCCGGGTCGCCCGGTCCCCGTGCACACACCCGGCCACACTGCGGGGCACTGCTCCTACCACCTCCCGGACAAGGGGATTGTGATCTCCGGAGACGCGCTGGTCAGCGGCCATCCCACGTCCCGTGTGCGGGGGCCCCAACTGCTGCCCACGATGTTCGACGCGAACCGCGAACGCGCCGTGGCATCCCTGGATGTGATCGAGCAGCTGGCTGCTGACGTCCTGCTGCCCGGGCACGGCCCCATCCATCACGGATCGGTGGGCGAGGCCGCCCGGCGCGCACGCGAACTCACTTCCTGACCGGATCAGCCGAGGCGAGGATCCGGAGCCGCGAGTACGAGTTGCCGTCAGCGATGTCCACCGAGCGAAGTTCACTCCCCGGTGATCCAGCGCGCGTCCTCGGAGGCGAGAAACACGCCCACCGGACGCGATGTCCTCGGGCAGGCAGGGCCTGCTGTCGGCCGTCGTCGACTCCGGCTTCGACAAGTACCTGGAGACGAAGCGGCAGCACCGCCCCGGCGCGGACCCCATCGAGGACCTGCGCGACGGCTGGGACACCCACGTGGACTTCGCCCTGCGGAACCCGAATCTGTACCGGCTGATGAATTCCCCCGCGATGCGCACACCGCCGGCCGCGGCCCTCGAGTGCCACCAGATCCTCACCCGGGACGTGGAACGGGCCGCGGCCCAGGGCAAGTTGCGTATCGCGCCCGAACTGGCAGCCCAAATGGTCATGTCGGCCAATGTCGGCGTGGCCCTGATGCTCGTCACCCGCCTATCGACCTTCACGGACAAGAGCACATCGAGGCGCGTACGGGACGCGGTGCACGCCGCCATCTTCACTCCCGATGTGTACGCCCCCGCGGAGACGGGTGCCGAGGACGCGCAAGTACCCTCCACGGCAGCCCGGTTGAACGCACTGCTGCGCCAGTCACCGGACCCGGCCCTCACCCCAGCCGAAACCGGCCTGATGACCGAATGGCTGGACCGGCTGTCCAACGCCCCCGGCAACCAGTAGCCACAGGCTCCGATCGCTCCGATCGGTAGCGACGAGCCCCTCAGGGCGTCAGGTAGGAGTGGAAGACGCCCTCCGGGTCGTACTGCGCCCTCAGGGTCTGCAGCCGCTGCCAGTCGCTCGGCGTGAACGACCGCTCGGCGCGGGTCGGACTGGCGGTGAGGTCGGCCTCGGCGATGTAGTGCCCCGTCCCGAGCGGTTCCACGGCGCTCATCGCCTCGCGCAGCCAGCGGACGTTGATGTCATCCTCCGAAGGGTCGTCCCAAACGGCATAGGGGACGACGTAGCTCTCGCCTAGCACCGAGAACGCCATGTCGCGCAGCAGATCCTCGTCGTGCGACACGGGCGATACGGGTGCCAGGACGAGGGACTTGTCGGAGGGGACCCTTTCGACAGCGCCGCTGAGCTTGGACAACAGCGTCCCGAAGTCCGCCTGAGACCACAGGGTGTCGACCGCGTAGCGGTGCTGTCCGGGCCAGATGCCGACGGAGGCGTCGTGGAGGGCATCGAGGGACTTCGGCTCGTTCGCCTCCCAGATAAGGGAGCGATCGGCGAAGGGGCAGTTCTGGAACGGTCGGAGGGCCTGGACGGCCTGCTCGCTCGAATCCGCGAATGCGGTGGCGGCCACGACGATCACCTTCGGCCGCGGCCTTTCCTTCGTCATGTGCGGGGCGGCCGTTGCGAGTACGAGAGTCAATTCCACGGTCGGCTCGAGCTCGTTCGCGGTCTCGGTGGCCCAGTTCGACACCTCTTCGACGTCAGCGAGGGGAAAGGCATATGTGGTCGACATGATCGCCCCGGGAAGCCGGTGCAGGCGAAGGCGGAAGCTGGTGACGACGGCGAAGAAACCCGGCCCCGCTCCACGCGCCGCCCAGAGCAAGTCGGAGTTCTCGTCCTCGTTGCATCGGACCACTTCGCCGTCCGCCGTCACGGCTTCAATCTCGTAAACGCTCCGACAAGCCGGCCCCAGGGCACCGGAATTCCACCCGAGACCACCACTGAGGAGATATCCGCCGACGGCGACCGATCCACAATGCCCCGTGGGAAAGGCGAGGCCGCGCGCGGCGAGTTCCGGAACGAGTTCGCCGCCGGTGACAGCTGGCTGCACGGTCGCCGTCGCGGAAGCCACGTCGATGTCCCACCGCCGGAGTCGGGAGAGGTCGACGAGCATTCCGTCGGAGCGGACGGACGACCCGCACCAACTGTGCCCGCCCGCCCGTACGGCGATGCGCAGACCGCGGGAGCGAGCCAGCCCGATGGCTCCGGGAACGTCCCGCTCGGAGGCGGCCCGGACGATCACCTCCGGGAATCGCTCGGGTTTGAGCCCGTTCCACACCATGCTTGTCCGCACGGCTTCATAGTCGGCGTCGCCTCGCTGGACGAGCGCCCCCTCAATACCTCGGGCCTGCCCGTGTTCGCGCATCATGGACTCCAGGACTTGCGCAAGCTGCGGCTGCGGATGAAGCTGAAGACCCGGTGTGAAGTACCGCAGAGTGCAAGCGGAGACATCCCCAGTTTACCGGCCGCCCCGAAAGCTCGCGGCCTGGGATTGCTGCCCTGGAGATGGAGCTTTTGCCCTCAGGGAAGTCGGCGAGGTCGGCGTCGTCGAGAAACCGGTCCCCGAACCCGAGATCGAGCGGGCGTTCCGGATGATGGAGTCGAGAAAGGACGGGATCAGCAAGCCATTGATTCGTTTCTACTGATGTGTTGCGCCGTCCAACCGTGGGTCGTCTAACCCGTGGTCAGGCCGAAAATGGTTATGAGCACCAGACAGCACGCCGCCACGACCGCAGCGCCGGCGACATGGATGCGCAGGGATCGCGCCCGGCTGGGCAGCAGCCAGAAGGCGAGCGCCCGGTTGACCAGCGGCATCAGCAACCACGTCAGGATGCTGACACTCAGCACGTTGCTGATGAACAGAGCCAGATACCCAGGCATTCCGAGGCTGTTGAACCAGTCGCCGACCGTCAGGTCCAGGATCATCACCGTGGGATACAGGGCCAGTACCACGGACATGGCCTGTTTCCAGTTGGGCGGAATGCCTTCGCCCGCACCCTCACTGAAGCGGAACCAGCCGCCGAACGCCGACCCGATCTTGCGCACATCATACGAGCGGAAGTAGTCGCGCCCTTCCTCCAGAAGCTTCTCGCGGGACTCGGAGTCGAGCCACCCGTCGAGGTGTTCGCGGGTGTCGAAGCGGAAGGCCACCACCCAACGGTCCTGAACGCCCTCCACCGGCTTGAACATCTCCGATCCCATGAAACCGGGATGTCTCTCCTGCGCTTTCAGGATCTTGTCCTGCCAGCGCATGAATTCCCGCTCCCGCCCCGGCAGCACCTCGTGCGAGACGACCGCCGTGACGACATCGTGCGTCGGCGTCCCACCGGTGAGCACCTCTTGTGTCGGGGTCCCGTCGAACAACGGGCGGCCCTCCTCGAGGAGTTGTTGACGCGCACCCGAATCCAGCCACGCGGTCGAGGCGGTTCGGCTGGCCACAGAGTCCGTGGAGAAGGGCTGGGGCGGACCGTTCGGCGCGGTGATCACCGATGACGGTGAGATCATCGCTCGCGGGCAGAATCGCGTACTCCTCACCGCCGATCCCACCGCGCACGGCGAAGTGGAAGCCATCCGCAAGGCCGTTCAGCTGTTCAACCCTGAGGCGCCCACCATCTCCGAAGAGCACCAGAACGAGTACACCCTGGAGTTGGTGCCTCGGCCTGAGGGCTCCCCCGACGTCGTACCGGAACGCGCTCGCATGCCGCAGGGCTGCACGATCTACACCAGTGGCGCCCCCTGTCCGATGTGCATGAGTGCCATCTACTGGTCGCGAATCGGCACTGTCTATTACAGCTGCGACTGGAAGGCGACTCAGGAGATCGGTTTCGACGACGCCTTCCAGTACGAGGACTTCGCGAAGCCCCCGGACCAGCGGAGTATCACCCTCGAGCAGCTCCACCCCGAGCTGGGGGCAACGTCCTACGAGGCATGGGCGAACAAGCCGAACAGGCACCCGTACTGACGCGGAGTCCCTGAACTGCTCCTGGGCTGCATGTCCTCCCCGGCACCTGGGGCATCCTCGCCTGGCGCGGCCGCGACCGCCGGCGTCACGTCCGGACCTCGCCGGCAGTTCGCCTTCCTGCAACTGCATGGGGGCGGGGCAGGAAGGGAACGCGTTGGAGCTGTTCCCGCCGATACCGCTACCGATTCGCGCAAGTCGTCGGCAAAATCCGCCTCCCCGCACGTGCACGGCGCAATCACTGGTGGAACGTTCCGTTCCACCTCACCGGACGCGGCACGACCACACGTCCGATGCGACAGATAGACGGCAACCCGGTCTTCACGATCGACTTCGACTTCGTCGACCATGTGGTCGTCACGAACTTGGACGGCAGAGCGATATCCCTGCCTCGAAATTTCGCCCGATCTGGAGATCCGGCTCGACGCGGCGCGCAAGGGGCTGGGCGACGCGGAGCGGGAACTCGCGGCGAGCAGCCTGCGGGCGCCCGTCTATCGGATCGCCAACGCCGCGTCGAAGCTCGCGTCCGAGATCTACCTTGAAACGGACAACGAACGAGCCCGTGGGCTGCTCGAACTGGCCCTGCGGTTATACGAGTCCGCCAACTGGAACGGCCGCTTCGAGCCGTCGATCGAGTCCTGCCGGCGCAATCTCGCCCAACTCCTCGCCGCCGTACCCCGGCAGGCCGCCGCCCCCGAGCCCGTCGAGGTGCCGGTCTCCGCGGCCGCCGACCTGGCCGACGACGGAACAGGAAGTACCGCCGGGCTGGGACCGGTTGCTCGCCGAATGGCGGGCCGGGCAGCCGGGCGACACGACAGTCGAGGAGTTGATCGAGGACCTCGGCGCGCACATCGCGGCTCGAACTTGGCATGTTCGGCAACCTTGAAGTGCCAGGTCACATGCTGTCTCAGGGGTTGGCGAAAGTCTGGACCTCGCGCGCTGCAGCGTGATCGAATAGCGGATGACATCGTTCTGGACTGGCAAACGGGTACGCCTGCGCGGTATCGAGCCCGACGACTGGACCGCGTTCATGCGCTTCGCCGAGGACGAGGAGCGGTTGGGAGACCTGCTGCACCCGCCCCGTTCCGCCGAGGGCTACCGTGCCTGGGCGAAGGAGCAGGCCGCTGCCAAGTCCGATGGCGACTGCTTCCAGTTGGCAATCGAAGCCGTCGACACGGGGGAAATAGTCGGTGCTGTCGGCTCGCACCACGTTGATCCACGTGCGGGCTGGTTCGAGTACGGCGTCACGATGGGCGCTGATCATCGGCGCAATGGCTACGCGGCAGAAGCCGTGGTGATGCTGCTGCGCTTCATGTTCGCCGAGCGGCGCTTTCATAAGTGCGGAGCGCGGATCTTCGCACACAACGAGGCATCGATGGCACTTCAACGTCGGCTCGGTTTCATCGAGGAAGGTCGCCTCCGCGATCACGTGTTCTTCGCCGGTCGGCACCACGATCTCGTCATGATGGGCATGCTCGCTGACGAGTTCGCCCAACTGCACTCGATGAGCGAACTGTGAGCTTTTCACCTAGGTCCCGTGTCGAACGCGACTCGAACTTGATCAGCGTTTTCGCAGTTCAGCGAACGTGAGGGCGGCCCTCGTCTGATCGTGTGCTCCGTCACAGAGGCAGAGGAACAGTACGAAGGTTGTGGTCGTGAGTTCGAGTATCAGGGCGTCCTGCGGGATGCGTTCGCGGAAGTGTCATGGTTCCGGACGGAGCTGTACGCGTGTCTGACCGCACGGGGTGATGCGCTGTTCGAGTTGCGCGACGCGTTGTTGTGCACGGACGGCCCGGTGAGGACGCTGGTCGATCTCGCGCTTGCGCCGGAACACCGCTGTGGGCATGGGGCCCTCTACGGCGGCCTGGACCGGTCCTTTTGCCACACGTTCGGCCGGGGTGAGCGCAAGCACCAGATGGTCCCGGGCTTGCCGTACTCGATCGTGGCCGCGCTGGAGACCGGCCGAACGTCGTGGACGGCGGTGCTGGATGCAGTTGGCCTGGAGCCCGGCGCGGATGTCGCTGCGGTGACCACGGTCCAAATCCGCGAGGTTCGTCGAGCAACTCGTCGCCACCCTCACCGCCTGGCGGAACTCCACCCACCTGCTGCCCTGGCAGGTCCGCAACGCCGCCATCGACAAGAGCAGCTCCTCGCGGTGAAGGACGGGATCAACACGATGCTCGAACAGGTCGACCTCACCGACGACGAGCGCGAAGCGCTCGAAGGCGACCGAGAAGCGATCACCGCTCTTACCCAGCGCCTCGCTGATATCCCCACCCCGGCCGGACCTACCCCCAGGGAGCTCGGAACCACCGACGCCTTCATCCCCCTCACCCAGCTCCTGGGCACCATCACGCCCGAGAGGGAGACACCCACGGAATGACGCACCTCTGGCGGACGGCTCAGATGTCGCGGATGTACCAGTCGAATCGGGTCCCGTCCGCATCAGGCAGCTGCTTGGTGTAGGTGAAGCCCGACCGCCGCGCGACCGCTGCCGACCCAGGGTTCTCCGGGTTCACCTGGATCACTGCTTGAGTCGTTCCTTCGGCTGTGGCGTACCGGCAGACCAGGTTGACCGCGCGTGTGGCCAGGCCCTGGCCGCGCCAGGCCGGGTAGAGCCCGTAGGCAGTGTTGACCTGCCCGGGGGGCGACGCCCGGCATCTCAAACCGCAGGTCGATCGTGCCGGCCAGAGTGGACTGGGCACCGACCCGTACTCCGAAGGCACGCAACGGCCCACCGGTAACCACTGCTCCATGCACAGGCGGAAGTACGCCTCGGTGCCGGCCCGGGTTCCTGGCCCCCCGGTTCAGCCAGCGCGCCAGCAGTTCGTCCTCGCCCGCCAGGTGCGCGTCAGCGTCATCCACGTGCCGTGCTTCCAGCTGGCCACGACCCCAGACCCAATGGCATACGCCCCCTTGGCTGTTAGAGGACGCGTAGCACGTATCCCTGACAGCCCCACAGAAAGGTCACAACCCTGTCTCGATTCTCAATAACTTGCCCGTTGAGATCCTCGGCCGACTCCGGCTTCGGGGGAGAGACCCGAGGACATCAATCGAGCGTCACGGCACCTCGCCCCCGACGCCCGGCTGCGCGTGTCTCCCCTGAGACGGCAGACCCAGCGCGGGAGCCAGCTGGGTGCATGAGACGTCCGTCGGCGTCCCGATCGACGCCCGCCGGCCCGTCGCGCCCGTACCGGATGCTGACCCGCGGCGAAGCCCAGGCTCTGCGCGCGGCGCTGTCCGCCCGCTTCCTGATCGCCACCAAGCACGTCCGCTCGGGGATAATGGGCCGCATGCGATTGCGGCGGATCATGGCAGGTGTCGCCGGGCTGGTACTGGTGGCCGCAGTCGGTTGCACGGGGGGCGACGACGTCGACGCTGCGCGCACAATCGCGCCGACGTCGACCAGAGCCGAGGCCCAGGACCCCAGCGGGACGCCCACCCCGACGCCGGCCAACCCGGTGTCGATCCCAGGCCTGATCGAGCGCAAGCATCAGGGCTCGAACCTCCGGCTCGGCGACGTGCTCGACCGGACCGACACCTACACGCGGTACGCGATGACGTATGAGGCCAACGGGTTGACGATCTCGGGAATCGTGAACATCCCCGAGGGTGAGGGGCCCTTCCCGGCCCTGGTGCTGGCCCACGGGTACATCGACCCGGCCGTCTACACCACCGGCCGCGGGCTTATGCGGGAACAAGACCTCCTGGCCCGCAACGGCTACGTGGTCCTGCACACCGACTACCGCAACCACGCCGGCTCCGACGACGACCGCGACAACGACGTCAACCTCCGCCTCGGGTACACCGAGGACGTCATCGGCGCTGTTCTGGCTCTGCGCTCGTCCGGTCGTCCGGAGATCGACGGCGACCGGATCGGCCTGCTCGGACGGTCGATGGGCGGCGGCGTCGTGTACAACACGCTGGTGGTGGCACCCGGCCTGGTCGACGCTGCCGTGGTATTCGCACCGGTGAGCTCGCGTCCGGCCGAGAACATCGACCGCTTCCAGCGCAGTGAGGGCGACCCGGGCGTCGCCGAGATCGACGCCGCGCACGGGACACCCCAGGAGAACCCGACGTTCTGGGAGGAAGTCGCGCCCATCACGTACGTCGACCGGGTGACCGAGCCATTGCTGATCCACCACGGCACCGTCGACGAATCGTGTCCCATCGCCTGGTCGGAGCAGACCGCCGCCGCGTTCGAGGCGGCGGGCAAGGACGTCGAACTCCTGGTGTACGACGGCGAGGGTCACGCGTTCGGGCCGCGGTGGCCGGCCTCGATGGACGCGACAATGGCCTTCTTCGACCAGCACCTCCGCTGAGCAAACCAGAGCCGAGCCACGTCCCGACCATGACGTGGCGCCACCTTGGCTGCACCGACGACAGCGCGGTGTGCCGGGTTCCGTCCCGACACGACGCCGCCTCACAGGGCCGGTTTCGCCCCCGGTACCCACGCAAAGCCGAAGCCGTACGCTTGGTCGATGAGTTGCTGATTCGACAGCCACGGCTGTGCGGTGAACCAGCGGGCCTCGCGCCGGAGGTCGAGACCGTCCCGGCCCGGCGCCAGTAGAGCGATCGCGCAAGCGGTGGCTCCGGCCGGGGAGTCGTCGAGGTGGATTCTTCGCGGGTGGCTGATTCAGGTGGGTTCGTGGTGCGGCCGGTGTCTGATCGGGTGGTGGTCGCGTTGAGTGGGTGTGACGAAGTCTTCCCGGTCCGCGAGGCCACGGACGGTGCGTCCGCGCATGGAGTGCGTGGTCAGTTCCGTGGTGGAGAAGCGTCTGGGCGCTCTGCCTGTCGCTGCCGGGCTCTGCGACCAGCGGCTGCACACGCCCTTCTTCGACAACCGGGTGATCCGCGCCGCCAGCCTGCTCCCGGCGGACGTCCGGCTGCAGCCCGGCGCCCAGCACGCCCTGCTGCGCGGTGCTCGCCAGCGCCGGGCCGGCTGGACGGCCTGGCGGACCTGGTCGCGGTCGAGCTGTGGCTGCGCCGCTTCGAGGCGAGGCGGGTGGCAACTGATGGACGGGCCTGCCGATGCCGCAGCGGCGCGGTTCGCCTGAAATCCGCGTTCCCGGTGCGATGAGTTCCGGCAGTCGGCTCGGTATGTACTCGTGGGCCCGTCGACTCGTGGGCCCGTCGAAGGGCCCGCGAACGCAGACCGACGAGGAGCAGACCATGACCACCGACCAGGCCATGACCATCAACGAGTCCCGAGAGGCCGACGAGGCCTCCATCCACGCCGTGCTGGCGGGCGTCTACCAGGCGTGGGACGCCGGCGACGCCGATGCCTTCGTCGCGGAGTACACCGAGGACGCCAGCGCGATCCTGCCCGGCAGCTACCGCGGCAGCCGGGAGGAGATCCGCCAGACCATGGCCGGCGGCTTCGCCAGCTACCTGAAGGGCTCGACGACCACCAACCGGATCGACCAGCTCCGCTTCCTCGGCGCCGACGCCGCCGTCGTGGTCAGCGAGACCGGCATCCTCTTCCCCGGCGAGACCGAGGTGCCCGCCAACCGCATCGCCAACGCGACCTGGGTGCTCGAGCGGCGCGACCGCGGTTGGCTGGTCGCGGCGTACCACAACAGCCCGGCCAACGCGGGCTGATCAGCGTCCTCGGGTTGGCGCCCCTCAGTCCTGAAGCTGGGGCGTCAACCCGAATGCCGCGAACACCTCGGCGTCCTGGAACACCGAGTTACGACTGATCCCCTCCACCGTGACGGTGAACACCTGCAGCGTGTGCACCTCGTACGCCCCACTCGCCCCGCGCACGTAGGCGGCAACCGCCGACTGCCCGTTCGCCGACACTGGCAGCACCCGCCAGTCGGTGCCGCCCTTGGCGAAGACCCACTCCATGAACTGCCCGTAGGCCTCCCGGCCGACGAACCAGTTGACCATCGGCGGCATCTCCATCAGCACGTCGTCGGTCAGCAGCCGCTTGATCGCGGCCACATCGGCCTTCAGGAACGCCTCCACGTACCGGTCGACCATCGCACGCCGCTCCGCCTCGGGCGGCTCCTCGATCCGCGCCTCGGACACCCCGGCCTCGCTGAGCCGGGCGCGGGCCCGCTGCAGCGCGCTGTTCACGGCTGCCGTCGTGGTGTCGAGGATCTGCGCGGTCTCGGCAGCCGAGAACTCGAGCACCTCACGCAGGATCAGCGCCGCACGCTGGCGGGCCGAGAGCACCTGCATCGCGGCGACGAAGGCGAGCCGCAGGCTGCCCCGGGCGACCAGCGCCGCCGCGGGATCGGCATGCGAGATCCGCGCGTCCGGGAACGGTTGCAGCCAGGTGATGTCCGCGCCGAACACCAGCGGCCGGGTGGGATCGCTCGGTTCGACCAGGCCGGACGGCAGCGGTCGGCGGCTGCGGCCGTCCAGCGCGGTCAGGCACGCGTTCGTCGCGATCCGGTACAGCCAGGTCCGGACCGAGGCCTTGCCCTCGTCGTACTGCTCCCGCGCGCGCCAGGCCCGCAGATAGGTCTCCTGGACCAAGTCCTCGGCATCGTGCACCGAGCCGAGCATCCGGTAGCAGTGAGCGAGGAGTTCCGACCGGTAGGGGTCGATTCGCCGGCCGAACTCCTGCGTCGTCGCGCCTGCCAACCCCGCACCCCTCTCGGTGAACCTGACTGAGCCGACCCTAGCTCCCTACTTCGCCGGTCGTCCGTTCAGGCCTCTGGCCAGCGGGGATGTGTTGGCTCCATGCCCAGGAGGTCGATGAGGTGGAGCTGGACGCCTCGGCTGATGACGATGGTGGGCGGGTCGGTGACGCTGCCGACCCGCAGCCGCAGGCCGGAGAGATGGTAGAGGATCATCCGGCCAGTGGGCCGCACCGCTTGGTTGCCCGGATACAGGCCCCGCATCTTCTGTTCGGGTCCCAGGGCCCGGCGGACCTGACGCTCGATCAGGCAGAACACAAGCAGGGCCAGGCAGATCACTGCCACCAGAGCGGCCACCCGCTTGTTGTCCTGCACGAAGACAGGGGTGACGGCCAAGGGCCCTTGAAGTCGCCGTAGCGGCGCTCGACGGCGCCCTGGCCCTTGTGACGCCGCAGTACCTCGGCGGCGTCGGCCTGTTCGGGGGTGAGGGTGGTCAGCAGCGCGTACCAGCCGTCGACGGCCGCCTCGGCCCGGAGCACCTCCTGGACGCACCGTCCGTGGCCCCGGGGACCGGGAAGACTTCGTCACACCCACTCAACGCGACCACCACCCGATCAGACACCGGCCGCACCACGAACCCACCTGAATCAGCCACCCGCGAAGTACGGAGCTAGTGCCTCAGCCTGCCCTGGAGCAGCGCCGGGCTCTCGCTCTGGCCTGCGTCGAGGCCATCGACTGGTTCCACAGCGCCGGGCTCGTGATCGGGGACATCTACCAGGCCAACGTGCTGTGGTCCCTCACGCCGGAACCCGCCGTCCATTTCCTGGACTGCGACGGCTTCCGCCGGGTGGGGCGCGGAGCGGTCCAGGCCCAGGCCGGTACCCCCGACTGGAACGATCCGCTCACGCCGTCCACCGAGGCGACCGTGGACACGGACGCGTTTAGACGGCCCTTGTGGCGGGGCGACTCCTCGCCCAGGACCCGTATATCTTTCCGGGCCAGGAGCTGCGGCTCGTCGCCGGCTGCCTGAACGACCGCCAGGACGCGGCGGTACGGAAGCTCTTCTCCCAGGCCGAGGGCGAGCGCGGAACCCGGCCCCGCCCGAGCGAGTGGCGGACCGCGCTGAGCGACCGCGGCACCATCACCCTCACCGCGGCCACGCCCCGGCCCCGGCCCGCCGTCGACCGCACGGTTCTGGACGGAGTACGCAACCGGACACCGATCAGCCTGCGCGTACCCGAACATAGAGAGACACCCTGTGCACGGCGCCTGTCGCGCCCGAACGCCCGGCAAGGCGAGCGAAGCCGTCCTCGGCGAGAACAGCGGGGCACACTCGTGGGTCCCGCTTGCGGGCAGTCCGGGGGCGGATCGTACGGGCCCGACGGGTCCCCGGGTATCCCCCGGGCGTCAGCCCACCGTCACGACTGCCCCGTCCGCAGCAGCCCGGCCACGCGGGACGCGATGCTCTTCGGGGGTCGTACAGCCGCGCAAGGGTCGCCGATAGCGCCGACCCCAACCATCCGCGACCCGGGGCTGATCCTCGCGGCAGGTGCGTGCTCGCGGCAGTCAGGAAGCGTTCAGGAAAGCCATGCCAGCCTGCCGCGTTATGACAACCAACACGCACGTCGCCGGGTCCCACTCCCGGCACCGGCAGATGTGGAACAAGGTCCCCGAAGTCACCCTGTACTTCTGGGTGATCAAAGTCCTGTGCACCACGGTGGGCGAGACCGCGGCCGATCTGCTCAACGCCAACCTCGGTCTGGGCCTGACCAACACCTCCTACGTGATGGGCGGCCTGCTGGCCATCACGCTGATCTTCCAGTTCCGGGCGCGCTCCTATTTGCCGGGCCTGTACTGGCTTGCCGTGGTCCTGATCAGCGTGGTCGGCACGCTGATCACGGACAACCTCACTGACAACGTCGGAGTTCCGCTGGAGACGACGACGGCGGTGTTCGCCGTGGCCCTCGCCCTCACCTTCGCCGCCTGGTACCTGAGCGAGCGGACCCTGTCGATCCACACCATCCACACCAGCCGCCGGGAAGCGTTCTACTGGCTCGCGATCCTGTTCACGTTCGCCCTGGGCACCGCGGCCGGTGACCTCGCCGCCGAGCGGCTGAACCTGGGGTACTGGCTCTCCGCCCTCATCTTCGCCGTCCTCATCGCCGCCGTGGCGATCGCGCACTACACCCTGGAATTCAACGCGGTGTGGTCGTTCTGGATCGCCTATGTACTGACCCGGCCGCTCGGCGCCTCGCTCGGTGACTACCTGTCCCAGCCGCAGGCCGACGGCGGGCTGGGCCTGGGCACGGTCGTTACCAGCCTCCTGTTCCTGGCGGTCATTCTCGCCCTGGTCGTCTATCTGGCCCGCACGAAGCGCGACGTGGCGCCGGCCATGGACCTCAGCCCGCGGGAAGATTGACAGCAAAGCGTGCGCCGGGGCCCGCGCCGGACAGCGTGATGTCGCCGCCGGCGGCGCGGGCAAGGCGCCGGGAAAGAGCCAGCCCGAGTCCCGCACCGTCGTGCCCGTCCTCGGGATGCGCGCGACGGCCCGGCTCGAAGAGCGACTCGAGGAACTGTTCGGGCACCCCCGGCCCGTCGTCGCTGACATACACCGTGAGCCTGCCGGCCTCTGCCATGCATTCGATGGTGATCGCATGCACGGCGTAGCGTCGGGCGTTGTCCAGCAGGGGCGTCAGGATGCGTTCGACGGCCTCCTCCGAGACTCCGATGTTCACCGCGTCGCCCTCGACCGTCACGGCCGGAGCACCGGGGTGTTCGGCCGCGCTGTGCTTCGCCATCCTCTGCGCGAGGTCGGGGAACCGGCAGCGTCCGGGAACCTGGGAGCCGCGCGTGCGGGCTTCCGAGAGGAGAGAGTCGCAAATCTGCTGCATCGTCGCCGCAGCACTCGCGATGGCCTCGTGGGAGGCGTGCTGCTCTTCGGCGCTGCGTGGTCGTCGCGTCAGCCAGTCGGTTTCCGCGGTGATCCGGGCCAGAGGGGTGCGCAGTTCGTGGGACAACTCCGCGGTCTGCTGCTGCTCGCGGCGCAGCACCGCGGCCAGCCGGTCCAGTAGGGCGTCGAGACTGGCGGCGAACGAGGCGAGTTCGGCCGGCCGGCCCTTTGCTCCAAAGCGTTCAGGGGCGTCCGCTTCGCTCCACCGTGCCGCCTGGGCGCTCATGGCAGTGACAGGACGCAGGGCTCGCCGCACCACGAGCCGGGTCAGGAGATAGATGGTGCCCAGCAGCAGCACGGCCAGCACGACGGATCCGACAAGAGCGGTGTCGGCGGTGCTGCGGTAGGGGTCCAGGCTCACGGACGTCACGACCGTGCCCGCGTGTCCGCTCCCGCCGGTGGCATCGATGGGGAAGGCGTAGAGCCGCGGCGCGCCGGGCCCGGTGGTGTCGGCGAAGACGTCGCGGTGTCCTGCCAGCAGATCCGCCTGCTGTTGCAGTGCGGCGGGCGTACCGGAGGGCTTTTCGATCAAACGGGTGCCCTGGTAGATCCACACGCCGGAATCCAGGGCCTGGTCCTCTGCGGGTTCCCGGACGGCGAGCCGGCCGTCCGGCCGGGCCTCCACGGTGGCTGCGACCGCCTCCGCCCGCGTACGCAACACCTCATCGGCCTGCTCGTGCAGCCGCTTGTCCAGGGCCAGATTGAACACCGTCGTCAAGGCCGCTATCCACAGGGCACTGGTGGCCAGGGCCATCATCGCGAGACGGCCGCGCAGCGTGCGGGCGGTGAGGCGGCGTTTCATGCGAAGCGGTACCCGATGCCGCGGACGGTACGGATGCCGTGCGGGCTGTTCGCCTCGCGCAGCTTGCGCCGCAACCGCGCCAGGTACTGGTCCAGGGTGTTGTCGCTGACCTGTGCGCCCTCCGGCCAGCCCGCCCGCAGCAGGGCTCGGCGGCGGATCACGGCTCCGGGGCCGGCCATCAGGCAGGCGAGGAGACGGAACTCGGTAGGCGTCAAGGAGACGGCGTGGCCGTGCACGGTCAGCTCGTGCCGGACCGGGTCCAGACGCAGCGCGCTGGTGCTGTCGGTGACGATGCTGTGGGTGCCGGCGCGGTGCAGGATCGCCCGCAGTCGCGCCGCCAGTTCACTGAGGTGGAAGGGCTTCGCGAGGTAGTCGTCTCCGCCGGAGGCGAAGCCGGAGAGCCGGTCGGTGAGGTTGCCGTGGGCCGTCAGGAAGATCACTGGGACGGTGATGCCGGCACCGCGCATCGCCTGGCACACATCCCGCCCGTCCGAGTCCGGCAGCCCGACATCGAGCACGACTGCGTCGACATTCGCGTCGACGGTGCGCAGGGCCGTCGCCCCGTCGACGGCCGTCGCGACATCGAAGTCTTCGTCGCGCAGGCCCCGGACCAGGACGTCACGCAGGCCGTGGTCGTCCTCGACAACCAGAATGCGGGCAGCGGTCACCCCGCCAGTATCACCCGCGCCGCCCCGAGCCTCGTGCCCCTCCGCCGGGCGGAGCGAGCGCGTTCAGGTTGCAGTCAGGTTCAACAACCTGGTGCTGGACTGTATCGCCGGTCCGTGCCGCCCGGCAGCGGCCGGACACCTGCGACCGGCTGGACCGCGGCCGGGAGGCGTCACTCCTCCAGCGATGCGATCCGGCGCAATACTGACCGAGCGCCTATGACGAAAGCAGCACACCTTCCATCACCCGGCGGCGTGCGCGGCGTCCTCGTACACGACCTCTTGATCTGGGTGCCCCGGGCCCTCATCGGGCAGTCTCGGTGGAAGCACGGGACCAACGCATATAACGCACTCTCGGAAAAACCGCAGGTCAGACGTCCTCGCGGATCGGCTCCAGGACCGCCACGCACTCCACATGATGGGTCATCGGGAAGAGATCGAACGCCCGCAGCGTGCGCGGCCGGTAGCCCCCCTCGCGGAAGTACGCCAGGTCCCGCGCGAGCGCCGCCGGGTCGCAGGCCACGTACGCGATGCGCCGCGCGCCCAGGGCCGCGAGTTGCTTCACCGTCTGCCTACCCGCCCCCGCGCGCGGCGGGTCGAGCACGATCAGGTCCGCCTCGGTGATCCGGGTGCGCGGCAGGACCTGTTCGACCTTGCCCTGTTCGATGCGTACGCGCTCCAGGTCCTGCAGGTTGTGCCGAGCGTCCTCGACCGCGCGCTTGGAGGACTCGATGCCGAGCACCGCGCCCTTCTCGCCGACGCGTTCGGCAATCGCGCCCGCGAACAGGCCCACACCGCAGTACAGATCGAGCGCCGTCTCGCCCTTGCGCGGCATCAGGCCCTGCATCACGGCCTTGACCAGGATGTCGGCGGCCTGCGGATGCACCTGCCAGAAGCCGCCCATGCCGACGCGGTACGTACGCTCGTCGGCCCGCTCCCGTACGAAGGCCCGGCCGTGCACCCGGTGCACCCCGCCGTCGCGTTCGTCCACCCGCAGCACCGAGACCGGCTTGTCGAGCTCGACCAGCGGCAGCCGGCCGCCCGGGCGCGGGGTGAGGATGACCTGGCGGTCGCTCGAACCGGTCGCCGCGATCGCCTCGACCGACGCCATCTGCGCCCATTCGCGCTTCTCGATGCCCAGTTCGCTCACCCCTGGAGCGGCGATCATGCAGTGCTCGACCGGCTCGACGTCGTGCGAACGGTGCTTGCGCAACCCCGCCCGGCCGTCGGCGTCGACGGCGTACTGCACGCGCGTGCGCCACGCGGGCACCTCGCCCGCGGGCAGCTTGTCGCCCGGCGCCGGCATGACGGTGCCGTCCCAGCCGGCCTCCTCGGGCGTGAGACCCGCGAGCCTCTGCAGCTGTTCGGCGATCACCTCGCCCTTGAACCGCCGCTGCGCGCCCGGCTTGGCGTGCTGCCAGTCGCAGCCACCGCACTTGCCCGGCCCGGAGTACGGACAGGGAGCCTCGACGCGGTCCTTGGACGCCTCGATGATCCGTATGGCGTCGGCGCGCAGAAAGCGGGAGTCCTCATCGCCCTCGGTGACGCGGGCCACGATCTTCTCGCCCGGCAGCGTGTGCCGTACGAACAGCACCCGCCCCTCCTCGGTGCGGGCGATGCAGTGGCCGCCGTGCGCGACGGGGCCGACCTCGACCTCGTACTCTTCCCCGACCAGCGAAGACTCGGATGCGTTCTGCATGGTGGGGTAACTCCAGAAGATCAAGGGGTGCAACGGGAAAAGGCCGGACGGCCAGCCCACCAGTCTACGTGCGTGTCATCCGGCCGCCCGCCACACATACGGCTCAGCTCTTGCCGCTGGGCTCCTTGGGGCGCTGGTCCACGGGCCCGCGTCGCACCGAACCCGGCGCATTCCACTCCTGGCGCTTCCTCGCCCGCTTCTTCGCGACCTCGGAGGACACCAGCTGGTACGGCACCGAGGTCACCATCACGCCGGGCGTGAACAACAGCCGCCCCTTGAGGCGCAGGGCGCTCTGGTTGTGCAGCAGATGCTCGTACCAGTGCCCCACCACGTACTCGGGGATGACGACGCTGACCACGTCCCGCGGACTCTCGCGCCGCAGCCCCTTGACGTACTCGATGATCGGCCGGGTGATCTCGCGGTACGGGGAGTCGAGGATCTTCAGCGGCACATTGATGCCACGCCGCTCCCATTCCGCGCGCAGCGCCTTGGTCTCGGCCGGGTCGACGCTGATGGAGAGCGCTTCGAGCTTGTCGACGCGCATCAGTTTGGCGTACGCGAGGGCCCGCAGCGTGGGCTTGTGGACCTTGGAGACCAGCACGATGGCGTGCACCCGGGACGGTCGCACGCTGTCGTCGCTCGGCTCGTCGGGGGCGGCGATCTCCGCCGAGACCCGGTCGTAATGCTTCCGGATCGCGGACATCGTCCCGTAGAAGATCACCATGCCGAGCAGCGCGACCCAAGCGCCGTGCGTGAACTTGGTCGCGAGCACGACGACCAGCACCAGGCCCGTGAAGAACGCGCCGAAGGTGTTGATCGCGCGGGAGCGGATCATGGTGCGGCGCTTGGCCGGGTTCTTCTCGGTCTTCAGATGGCGGTTCCAGTGCCGCACCATGCCGGTCTGGCTGAGCGTGAAGGAGACGAAGACGCCGACGATGTAAAGCTGGATCAGCTTGGTCGAGTCGGCCCCGTAGAGCCAGACCAGCAGGATGGCCGCGCCGGCCAGCAGCACGATGCCGTTGGAGAAGGCGAGCCGGTCGCCGCGGGTGTGCAGCTGGCGCGGCAGATAGCGGTCCTGGGCGAGGATCGAGCCGAGCAGCGGGAAGCCGTTGTACGCGGTGTTGGCGGCCAGGAACAGGACCAGCGCGGTGGCCGCGGCGAGCAGCACGAAGAAGAACGTGCCGTCGCCGAAGACGGCTGCCGCTACCTGGGAGATCACCGGGTTCTGGACGTAGTCGCCGCCGACCGGGGTGCCGTTTCGTAGCAGGTCGTGCGCGGGCGTCTCGGCCATCCTCACATCGGTGGCCATGGCCAGGCCGATGATGCCGCAGAACATGGTGACCGCCAGGGCTCCCATGAGCAGCAGGGTGGTCGCGGCGTTCTTGCTCTTGGGCTTACGGAAGGCAGGGACGCCGTTGCTGATCGCCTCGACGCCGGTGAGCGCGGCACAGCCGGAGGAGAAGGCCCGCAGCAGCAGGAAAATCAACGCGAAGCCGGCCAGCCCCTGGTGCTCGGGCTTGATCTCGAGGTCGGCGGTCGGTGCCCTCATGGTGTCGTCGAGGACGATGCCCTTGAACGCGCCCCACGCGATCATGATGAAGACGCCGGCGACGAAGACATAGGTCGGGATGGCGAAGAGCTTGCCCGACTCCCTCACGCCGCGCAGATTCATCAGGGTCAGCAGGACGATTATCCCGATGGCGCAGAGGACCTTGTGCTCGACTACGAAGGGGATCGCGGAGCCGAGGTTCTCCACTCCGGAGGCGATCGACACGGCCACTGTGAGGACGTAGTCGACGAGCAGGGCGCTGGCGACGGTGAGGCCGGCCTTGGGTCCGAGGTTGGTGTTGGCGACCTCGTAGTCGCCGCCGCCGCTCGGGTAGGCGCGGACGTTCTGCCGGTAGGAGGCGACCACCGTGAACATCAGCACCACGACAGCGGCCGCGATCCACGGGCTGTACTGGTAGGCCGACACACCCGCGATGGAGAGCACCAGAAGAACTTCGCCCGGTGCGTACGCCACCGAGGACAGCGGGTCGGACGCAAAGACGGGCAGTGCGATGCGCTTCGGGAGAAGCGTTTCCCCCAGCTTGTCGCTGCGCAGCGCCCTGCCGATCAGGATCCGTTTGGGCACGTCGGTCAGTTTGGACACGCAGAGGATCGTAAGCGCTGCGTAGCGACGACGCCCACCCACTGCCCCCTCTCCCCCTCAATGTCCGCTCCCAGCAGCACAAGGGGTCCCGGGGCGGACCGTGCGTGTGTAGCTTGGGCCTCGGTCTGAGACCCTGTTAAGCCTGAGCCAGACCATTGACAGCCGGAAGGACGGTCGTGCACATCGTCATCATGGGATGCGGGCGAGTGGGAGCCGCTCTCGCGCAGACCCTGGAGCAGCAGGGGCACACGGTCGCCGTCGTCGACCAGGACCCCACGGCCTTCCGCCGCTTGGGCTCCGGGTTCGGCGGCCGCCGCGTCACCGGAGTCGGTTTCGACCAGGACACCCTGCGTGAAGCGGGTATCGAGGACGCCGGCGCCTTCGCGGCGGTCAGCAGCGGCGACAACTCCAACATCATCGCCGCGCGGGTGGCCCGCGAGATGTTCGGCATCGAGAACGTCGCGGCCCGAATCTACGACCCGCGGCGCGCCGAGGTCTACCAGCGTCTTGGCATCCCGACCGTCGCCACCGTCCGCTGGACGGCCGACCAGATGCTGCGGCGGCTGCTGCCGTCCGGCGCGGAGCCACTGTGGCGGGACCCGAGCGGCGGGGTGCAGCTGGCGGAGGTGCACACATCGCCGTCCTGGATCGGGCACAAGGTCAGCAGGCTGCAGGAGGAGACGGGCGTGCGCGTCGCCTTCCTCACCCGGCTGGGGGAAGCGGTTTTGCCGACGTCTCAGACCGTGTTGCAGGAGGGCGACCTTGTCCACGTGATGATGCGTACGGACGAGATCGAGAAGGTCGAGGCGGCCTTCGCCGAGGGCCCTGAGGAAGGCGGTCACTGATGCGGGTCGCTATTGCGGGCGCCGGCGCGGTGGGCCGTTCCATCGCGGGCGAGCTGCTGGAGAACGGGCACGAGGTGCTGCTGATCGACAAGGCGCCGACCGCGATCTCGGTGGAGCGGGTGCCGCAGGCCGAGTGGCTGCTGGCGGACGCGTGCGAGATCACGTCGCTGGACGAGGCGGCGTTGCAGCGGTGCAACGTTGTGATCGCGGCGACGGGTGACGACAAGGTCAACCTGGTCGTCTCGCTGCTCGCGAAGACGGAGTACGGGGTGCCGAGGGTGGTCGCCCGGGTCAACAACCCCAAGAACGAGTGGCTCTTCAACGAGTCCTGGGGCGTCGACGTCGCGGTCTCCACACCGCGCCTGATGTCGGCGCTGGTGGAGGAGGCGGTGAGTGTCGGCGATCTCGTACGGCTGCTCCGCTTCAGCCATGGCGACGCGAACCTGGTCGAACTGACGCTGCCGCCGGAGTCGGCGCTCGCCGGTACGCAGGTGGGCGATGTGGCCTGGCCGGAGGACACCTCGCTGGTGACGATCATCCGCGGCTCGCGGGTGCTGACGCCGGGCACGGAGGAAACGCTGGAGGCGGGCGACGAGCTGCTGTTCGTGGCGGCGCAGGCCCGCGAGGAGCAGCTGGAGGACCTGCTGTCGGTCCGCCGCGAGGACGCGACGAGCTGACGGGTTCCGTACGCGAAGGGGCCCAGGGAACCTGATCGGTTCCCCGGGCCCCTTCGCGCGTGCGGGCCGCGGCTACGCCTCCCGCTGCGCCGCCGACGCCGCTTTGCGTTCCTTCTCGGCGCGTTCCTCCGCCTCCATCTCCGCGAAGACGTCGATCGGCGGCGGCGCCTTCGCCAGGAAGACCCAGGTCAGGTACACCGCGAGCAGGAACGGCGGGATCTTCAGGGTGACCAGGACCCAGCCGAGCTGCGTGGTGTCCGCCCACCAGTAGAGCGGGAAGAGGATCGCGCACTTCGCGAGAAGGATCAGGCCCCACGCCCAGCTCGCCTTCGCGTACGCCTTCTTCCGGCCCGGGTTACGCGTCCGCCAGGAGAGGTTCTCCTTGAAGACCGGGCCCAGGATCAGGCCGATCAGCGGGACGCCCGCGATCGTCGTCGCGATGTACGCCACTGCCAGGCCGAGCGTGTAGAGCATGCCCGGCAGATAGAAGTCCTTCGCATTGCCCGTCATCATCGCGAAGACCACGCCGAAGGCCACTCCGAAGACCCCGCTGAACGCGTGCTTGACGGTGTCCTTGCGGATCAGCCGGACTGCGACGAGCAGCACCGAGACCGCCAGGGCCGCGATGGCCGAGATGTGCAGGTCCTTGTTGATCGTGAAGATCGTGACGAACAGCAGTCCGGGAAGGACCGTCTCCACCATTCCGCGCACGCCGCCGAAGGCCTCGAACAGCGCCGCCTCCGTGACTGCTTTGGCGTCGCTGTCCTGCTGCTGCTGGTCGTTCGGTGTTGTCTGGGTGGGGGTCGGCTTGTCGAGAGACGTCACCGGCTACTCCTGTCCGAGCGGTCGGAGTTCGTATTTGGGGTTGAAAAGCACCCGGCGGCCGTGGCTCATGGATATCCGGCCCGAGGCTATGAGCCTGCGGCCCGGTTCTATGCCCACGATGGACCGGCGGCCGAGCCAGACGACGTCCAGCGGGGCCGTACCGTCGAAAAGCTCAGCCTCCAACGCGGGCACCCCGGCCCGCGGACGCAGGGTGACCGTGCGCAAGGTACCAGTCACCCGGACTATCTGGCGGTCGTTGCACTCGGCGATGCGGGTACACCCCGATGCTTCCGCGTCCTCCTGCAGTTCCTCGGACTCGAGGTCCTGCTGGGACGTGGACAGCCGGTCGAGCATGCGACGGAATCGGCCGGCGGGCTTCGCCGGCCTCTCGGCCTTCTCGGAACGGGGTACGGCACTCATACAGAAAGCGTACCGGCCACCACCAACACCAAATCCGGCTGGAGATCCGGATACGGATCAGCGCTCGAAGCGGTATCCCATGCCCGGCTCGGTGACGAAGTGTTCGGGGTGCGAGGGGTCGGCCTCCAGCTTGCGCCGCAGCTGCGCCATGTAGACCCGCAGATAGTTGGTCTCGGTGCCGTAGGACGGGCCCCAGACCTCCTGGAGCAGCTGCTTCTGGCTGACCAGCCGGCCGGTGTTGCGCACGAGGACCTCCAGCAGATGCCACTCGGTCGGGGTCAGCCGCACATCGCGCCCGTCGCGGTGCACCTTCTTCGCCGCGAGATCGACGGTGAAGGCCTCCGTCTCGACGGTCACGGCGTCGTCGTCGCCGCCGACGGGCTCCGCCCTGCGGACCGCGGCGCGCAGCCGGGCAAGCAGCTCGTCCATGCCAAAGGGCTTGGTGACGTAGTCGTCGGCGCCGGCGTCGAGCGCCTCGACCTTCTCGTCGGAGGTCTGGCGGGCGGAGAGGACCAGGATCGGGACGCGGGTCCAGCCGCGCAGGCCCTTGATCACCTCTACGCCGTCCATGTCGGGCAGACCGAGGTCGAGTACGACGGCGTCGGGGTGGCGGGCCGCAGCCAGCTGGAGCGCCGTCGCGCCGTCGGGGGCCGCGTCCACCTCGTACTTGCGCGCCCTCAGATTGATCACGAGGGCGCGTACGATCTGCGGCTCGTCGTCGACCACGAGCACCCGGGTCATTGCGGGCCTGCCTTTCTGCTCTGCACTGACATCTGTGTCGTTCCGGTCATGACGTGCCCCGGACGGAAAGTTCGGGGCTGACCGGAACGGCTCCGGGTGCCGCCCTGAGGGTGAGGACCATGGTCATGCCACCGCCTGGGGTGTCCTCCGCGGTGAGTGTGCCACCCATGGCTTCGACGAAGCCGCGGGCGACCGCGAGACCGAGGCCCACACCGGCACCGCGTGGAGCGTCACCGTAGCGCTGGAACGGCTCGAAGATCCGCTCTTTCTCGTCATCCGGGACACCGGGGCCGCGGTCCGCGACCCGCACTTCGACGCGGTCGCCGAGGGCGCTCGCGGAGACGGTGACGGGCGTGGCGTCGGGGCTGTACTTGACGGCGTTCTCGACGATGTTGGCGACGGAACGTTCCAGCAGTCCCCGGTCCACGGCCACCATGGGCAGCGTCTCGGGTACGTCGAGCTCGACACTCTCCGCGGGCACCGCGACGAGAGCCATCGGGACGACCTCGTCGAGATCGGTCACCCGGATGAGCGGGGTGACAGTGCCGGTCTGCAGGCGGGACATGTCGAGGAGGTTGCCGACGAGATGGTCGAGGCGGTCGGCGCCGTCCTCGATCCCTTCGAGCAGTTCCGCCTCGTCCTCGTCGGACCAGGCGACGTCGTCTGACCTGAGCGAGGAGACGGCGGCCTTGATGGCGGCCAGCGGGGTGCGCAGATCGTGGCTGACTGCGGCAAGCAGGGCCGTGCGAATGCGATTGCCCTCGGCCAGCCTGCGGGCCTCCTCCGCCTCGCCCACCAGTCGCTGGCGGTCCAGTACGACGGCGGCCTGGGCGGCGAAGGCGGCGAGCACCCGGCGGTCCTCGGCGGGCAGGACGCGGCCGGAGAGGGCGAGCGCCATGTGGTCGCCGACCGGCATGTCCACGTCCGCGTCCTCTGGGCGCCGGACAGCGCTGGGGCCGGCGCTGCCCGCGCAGGTCCATGGCTCGACGTCGCTCTGCCGCTCCAGCAGCGCCACGGACTCCATACCGAAGGTCTCGCGGACCCGCTCAAGCAGCGCATCCAGCGTGGTCTCTCCCCGCAGCACGCTGCCGGCCAGGAAGGACAGGATCTCGGACTCGGCACGCAGCCGGGCCGCCTGCTGGGTGCGGCGGGCCGCCAGGTCCACCACGGAGGCGACGGCGACGGCCACGGCGAAGAAGATCACGATGGCGACGATGTTCTTCGGGTCCGAGATGGTCAGGGTGTGGGTGGGCGGCGTGAAGTAGTAGTTCAGCAGCAGCGAGCCGACGGCGGCCGAGGCGAGCGCCGGCAGCAGTCCGCCGAGCAGCGCGGACACCACGGTCAGGAAGAGGAAGAGCAGGACATCGTTGGCTAGCCCCAGGCTGTTGTCGAAGCTGGTCAGCACCAGCGAGAGCAGTACGGGACCGGCGACGCCGACGAGCCGGCCCGCGACGATCCGGGACCGGCCGAGCCGGGCGCCGCGGGCCACCGGCAGTCCCCGGCCCTTGCCTGCCTCGTCGTGCGTGACGATGTGTACGTCGAGGTCGGGACCGGATTCGCGGGCGACCGTCGCGCTGACGCCGGGGCCGAACATGTACTGCCAGGCCCGGCGGCGGCTGGCTCCGAGCACGATCTGGGTGGCGTTGACTCCGCGGGCGAACTCCAGGAGCGCGGAGGGGACATCGTCGCCGATAACGTGGTGGAAGGTGCCGCCGAGGTCCTCGACGAGGGTCCGCTGGACGGCGAGTTCCTTGGGCGAGGCCGAGGTCAGCCCGTCGCTGCGGGCGATGTATACGGCCAGCACCTCGCCGCCGGCGCCCTTCTCCGCGAGCCGGGCGGCGCGCCGGATCAGGGTGCGGCCCTCGGGGCCGCCGGTGAGGCCGACGACGATGCGCTCACGTGCCTGCCAGGTGGAGCGTATGTTGTGCTCGCCGCGGTACTGCTGGAGGTATTCGTCGACCCGGTCCGCGACCCAGAGCAGGGCCAACTCCCGCAGCGCGGTGAGGTTTCCGGGACGGAAGTGGTTGGAGAGGGCAGCGTCGACCTTGTCCGACTTGTAGATGTTTCCGTGGGCCATGCGACGGCGCAGCGCCTGTGGCGACATGTCGACCAGTTCGAGCTGGTCCGCCCGGCGGACGACCTCGTCCGGGACGGTCTCCCTCTGTCGTACGCCCGTGATCGACTCGACCACGTCGCCCAGGGACTCGAAGTGCTGGATGTTGACCGTCGATATGACGTCGATGCCCGCCGCGAGCAGCTCCTCGACGTCCTGCCATCGCTTGGCGTTGCGCGAGCCCGGCACATTCGTGTGCGCCAGTTCGTCCACGAGCGCGACGGCCGGATGTCGCTCGAGGACCGCGTCGACGTCCATCTCGGTGAAGACCGTGCCGCGGTACTCGATCTCGCGGCGCTGGATCTGCTCCAGGCCGTGCAGCATCACCTCGGTGCGCGGGCGCCCGTGGTGCTCGACGAAGGCGACCACGCAGTCGGTGCCACGCTCCACACGGCGATGCGCCTCGGACAGCATGGCGTATGTCTTGCCGACGCCCGGTGCCGAGCCGAGGTAGATCCGTAGCTTGCCGCGTCCCATGGCCTCATTGTCTTTCAGACAGCTGTTCGCGCTGCCTCGACCTTACGGCCAGAGTTTCCGGCATTTCGGGCACGAGCAGGCCTCAGCTGCGTATTGACGCGATTCTGACGCAGCCCGTTCCCGCCGGGGCCGGACGGACCGGTGGGCCACAGTCCGTGCAGGAGCGCGGCCCACCGGCCCGGTCGATTTCCGCCCGAGGTGTCAGCGCACCTCGGTGATCTCGGGGCCGCGCTGCAGCTGCCCCATGCCGCCGGAGAAGCGGGAGCTCCCCTGCTCCTCCTGCTGAACGCCCTCGGGCACCATCTGCGCATCGTCCGGCAGCTTGAGGACGATCGGGTCGCGCGGCGCCATCGGACCGTCGCCCCGTACGACGACGGTGTCCCGGAAGATCTGCTCGAGCAGCCCGGCGGCCGCCGGCTGCACGGCGCCCTGCCCCGAGATCACTCCGCGCAGGAACCAGCGCGGCCCGTCGACACCGACGAAGCGCACCAGCTGCACACCGCCCTTGCCGTCCGGCAGCTGTACCGGGACCTGGGCCCGCAGCTCCCAGCCGAGCGGCCCCTCGACCTCGTCGATGATGCCGCCCTGCTGCGTGATGCCGGAGGCGATCTCCTCGCGGACCTCGCCCCAGATGCCTTCCTTCTTGGGCGCCGCGAAGGCCTGCAGCTGTACGGCGCTGTCGCGCAGCACGACGGTGGCGGCGACGATCGCGTCACCCGCGACCTCGACGCGCAGCTCCATTCCCTCGACTCCGGGCACGAAAAGTCCGCCCAGATCGACCCGGCCCTCGCCGGGCTTGGCTACCTCGGAGACGTCCCAGGGGCCGTCGGGCCGGGGCGCCGGCGGAAGGTTCGCCCGGCGGGGCTTCCCCTCCTCGGCAGACTCGGCTGCCTGGTCGGAGTACCGAGCGTCATGCTCGTCGACGACCTGCTCGGCCTCGCCCGCTGCGTCCGCCGCGTCCCTGGCGGAACCACTCTTCTTGCGACGTCCGAACACGTCACTGTCCTTCCCGGTCGGATACGACCGAAGCGTATCGATTCCCACCCGTTGAGCCGTCCACGGCGGCATGACCGCCGGTGGACCCGAAGCCCCCCTCGGCCCGCGCCGAGCCGGGAAGCTCCGCCACCTCGTGGAAGCGCACCTTCTCGACCTGCTGGACGACCAGTTGGGCAATCCGGTCGAACCGATCGAACCGCACCGTCTCGCGCGGATCGAGATTGACCACGATCACCTTGATCTCCCCACGGTACCCGGCATCCACCGTCCCGGGGGCATTCACGAGGGCTACTCCGCAACGAGCGGCGAGACCGGACCGCGGGTGCACGAAGGCCGCGTACCCGTCGGGGAGGGCGAGGGACACCCCGGTGGGCAGCACGGCCCGTTCACCGGGGGCGAGTTCGACCGCCTCGGTCGTCACGAGGTCGGCGCCGGCGTCGCCGGGGTGTGCGTACGCCGGGAGCGGCACCTCGGGGTCCACACGACGGATCAGCACATCGACAGGGTTACGCATCAGGGGTTCACCTCGAAGGCGCGGGCGCGCCTGATCTGGTCGGGGTCGGCCATGGCTGCCTGGATCTCCTCCGGGCGGCCGTTGTCGATGAAGTGGTCGACCTTGACCTCTATGAAGAGGGCGTCGGCACGGACGGCGACGGGTCCGTCGGGGCCGCCGATCCGGCCGACAGCGGTGCAGAAGATCTTGCGTCCGGCGACCGCGGTCACCTCGGCCTCGACGTGCAGCACCGTGTCCACGGGCACCGGGCGTACGAAATCGGTCTCGAGCCGACCGGTGACCGCGATGGTCCGCAGCAGCCAGTTCAGCGAGCCGAGCGTCTCGTCCAGGGCCGATGCGAGTACGCCGCCGTGCGCGAGGCCGGGCGCGCCCTGGTGCGCGGGCTTGACGGTGAACTCGGCGGTGACCCGTACACCCTCGCCGGCCCGCGCCTGAAGGTGCAGTCCGTGCGGCTGCGCCTCGCCGCAGCCGAAGCAGTGTTCGTAGTGCGCGCCGAGGAGCTCACCGGGGGCCGGGGCTTCGGGGTGCCTCACCGGCGGTACGGCGTAGGCCGGAGGTGTCATGGCCGCGGCCCGTCCCGAGGGTCCGGGGGGCGCCCCCCGGGATTTCGCAGTGCTCACAGGCGCAGACCTTACCCGCGCGGCTACCCGCGGGCCGCACCGTGCCAAGCTTGGTTCATGCAGCCTTCCGTCCCGCACTACGAAGAACGTCTGACCGCACCCCGTTCGTGGTGGGTCATCACTGCCCTCGTGGGCGTCGCGGGCGGCCTGATGATGCTGCCGCTGGGGACGCTGCCGATGCTCGGCGGTCTGATCGGGGCGGCAGCGGTGGCGGCGGTGGTGGTCAGTTCGTACGGCTCGGTACGCATCCGCGTGGTGGCGGACTCGCTGGTCGCGGGTGACGCCCGGATCCCGCTGACGGCGCTCGGCGAGGCCGAGGTGCTGGACGCGGACGAGGCACGCGCCTGGCGCTTGTACAAGGCGGATCCCCGGGCCTTCATGCTGCTGCGCAGCTACGTCCCGACGGCCCTGCGGATCGAGATCACGGATCCGGCCGACCCGACGCCGTACGTCTATCTCTCGACCCGGAAGCCGAAGGCGCTGGCCGCCGCCCTGACGGCGGTGCGCACGGCCTGACGGCCCCGGGGGGCATCAGCGGCCCAGTTCGCGGGGCTCCCGACCCGTCTCCAGCGGATCCTTGGGCTGCTCCAGCGGCGGGAGCAGCGGCAACGCGTCCCAGGGGACCTGTTTGCTGCGCAGATCCTTTCGGATGCGCTCCGCGACCTTCTTGGTGTCCCTGCGGTTCAGCACGGCGCCGACGGCCGCACCGACCATGAACGGCATCAGGTTCGGCAGATTGCGGACCATGCGCTTCATGATCTGCTGCCGCAGCTCGCGCTTGAAACGGCCGCCGAGTGCGGCGTTCACCGTCGACGGCTTGGTGACGTCGATCCCGCGCTCCTCCGTCCAGGAGGCCAGATAGGCGGCGCTGCGCTCCTGGAGGGTGCCCTGCGGCCGAATGCCATAGACCTCGTGGAGCTCGGCGATGAGCTTGAGCTCGATCGCGGCGACGCCGATGATCTCCGCGGCCAGTTCGGCCGGCATCGCCGGCGGTACCGGCATCATCGCGGCCGCGCCGATACCGGCGCCGACCGTGGATGTGCCGTTGGCCGCGCCCGCGACCAGCTTGTCCGCAAGCTGCTCGGGAGCGAGACCGGGGAACTGCTTGCGCAGCGTCGCGAGATCGCGCACCGCCACTCGTGGTGCGTTCTCGATGATCCGGTCGGCGATGTACGCGAGCCCCGTTCTGGCGCTCTCGCGGACCTTCCGGACGCTGTGCCGTACGGCGGTCAGGCGTGGAGCCCTGCTCGGGGACCCCGCCTGACCGGCTGCTTCGAGCGAGGCCGGCAGGCCCCGCCCGTCGTCGTCTGCTGCGCCGTGGGGCAGCAGGGCGGCCGAGTGCTCGGCAGACGACTTGGCGTCGTTTGCCGGGCCCGTACCGCCCCGGTGCGCCTCCGGCGGCTTGTGACGCCGGAAGCGCCGCTTCCTGGACGGTGTATCGCCTGCCACGGCCGACCGGACCTCAGTCGCAGTCGCGGCAGATCGGCTGGCCGTTCTTCTCGCGGGCCAGCTGGCTGCGGTGGTGCACCAGGAAGCAGCTCATGCAGGTGAACTCGTCGGCCTGCCGGGGCAGCACGCGAACGGACAGTTCCTCGTTGGAAAGGTCCGCTCCGGGCAGCTCCAGGCCTTCGGCCTGCTCGAATTCGTCGACGTCGACGGACGACGTCGTCTTGTCGTTCCGGCGGGCCTTCAGTTCCTCAAGGCTGTCCGAATCGACGTCGTCGTCGGTCTTGCGTGGGGTGTCGTAGTCCGTTGCCATGTCGCTCTCCCCCTCTGGGTGTCTGCGGTGTCTCCAGCGCACGTAACGCGTGAGAGGCCGGACTTGTGCCCGACCCGAGGCGGAGATTTTGCCTCACATCAAGGTCTGTTACTCAATCGACACCCAACCGGATTCCTCAAGAGTGCTCTTGTTGGATGGCGATCGGGACCGTACACGGTCCGAATATTGCACTTCACGGGCGCCACCCCGTGTACTTCCCGTGATCTCGGCCCCCGGAAACCCGGACTTTTCCTGGTTTTCCGGCAATCCTTGATCACGGAGAGTAGATGGCCTGAAATTCGCCCCTGTGATCGATCACACACGGGACTCTCGGGCACGCGTCCCGAAAATTCCGCGTAAAGCGAACGAAGGGAGTCGCGTCGCTCAGCATCTCAGACCGGGAGGGTGACACGCATCACGAGGCCGCCGCCCTCGCGAGGCTCCGCGATAATACGGCCTCCGTGAGCGCGGGCCACCGAGCGGGCGATCGAAAGCCCCAGGCCGACGCCCTTGTCGCTGCCGGTGCGCTCCTGGCGCAGCCGCCGGAAGGGCTCGAAGATGTTGTCGATCTCGTACGCGGGAACCACCGGCCCCGTGTTCGAGACCACCAGCACCGCCTGGCCCTGCTGAATCTCGGTGGTGACCTCCACCCAGCCCCCTTCCGGGATGTTGTAGCGCACGGCGTTCTGCACCAGGTTCAGGGCGATCCGCTCCAGCAGGACGCCATTGCCCTGCACGACGGCGGAGGCGCGCTCCCCGCGTATCTGCACGCCTGTCGCCTCGGCCTCGGAGCGCGCCTGGTCGACGGCGCGCGTTGCGACCTCGGCGAGGTCCAACGGCTTGCGCTCGACGATCTGGTTGTCGCTGCGGGCGAGCAGCAGCAGGCCTTCGACCAGTTGCTCGCTGCGCTCGTTGGTGGTCAGAAGGGTCTTGCCCAGCTGCTGAAGCTCCACGGGCGTCCCGGGGTCGGAGAGGTGGACCTCCAGCAGTGTGCGGTTGATCGCGAGCGGTGTACGCAGCTCGTGCGAGGCGTTCGCGACGAACCGCTGCTGCGCCGTGAAGGCCCGCTCCAGGCGATCCAGCATCTCGTCGAAGGTGTCGGCGAGCTCCTTGAGCTCGTCGTCCGGGCCGTCCAGTTCGATCCGCCGCGCGAGGTCGGAGCCGGCCACCTGACGGGCGGTGCGGGTGATCCGGCCGAGCGGGGACAGGACGCGGCCCGCCATGGCGTAGCCGAAGGCGAATGCGATGACGCTGAGGCCGAGCAGCGCGAAGAGCGAGCGGCGCAGCAGATCGTCGAGAGCCATCTCCCGCTGGTACTGGAGGCACCCCGCGATGGCCTCGTTGAACTGCTTGCCGGTCCCCTGCGTCGGCAGCCGGCACCACTCGTTGGTGGGCTTCACCTCTCCCGTCACGATCTCGAAGGGCAGGTCGCCGGCCCTGACGTGCAGCGCCTGCGCGGTGAGCAGATAGATGATCGACAGCAGCAGGATTCCGGCGATCAGGAACATCCCGCCGTACAACAGCGTGAGCCGTATCCGGATGGTCGGGCGCAGCCAGGGCCGCACCGGCTCCCGCGGATCCCAGGTCGGTTTCGGAGGCGCCGCCGGTGGCGCGGGGGTGGTGGCCATCGCGCATCAGATCCGGTAGCCGGAGCCGGGCACGGTGACGATCACGGGCGGCTCGCCGAGCTTGCGGCGCAGGGTCATCACAGTCACGCGCACGACATTGGTGAACGGGTCGGTGTTCTCGTCCCATGCCTTCTCGAGCAGCTGCTCGGCCGAGACGACAGCGCCCTCGCTGCGCATGAGGACCTCCAGGACGGCGAATTCCTTGGGCGCGAGCTGGACCTCCCTGCCGTCGCGGAAGACTTCACGGCGGTTCGGGTCGAGCTTGATGCCGGCGCGCTCCAGGACGGGCGGCAGCGGCACGGTCGTACGGCGGCCCAGCGCCCGTACGCGGGCGGTGAGCTCGCTGAAGGCGAAGGGCTTGGGGAGGTAGTCGTCCGCGCCCAGTTCCAGGCCTTCGACGCGGTCGCTGACGTCTCCGGACGCGGTCAGCATCAGCACCCGGGTCGGCATTCCCAGCTCGACGATCTTGCGGCACACGTCGTCGCCGTGGACCAGAGGAAGGTCGCGGTCCAGGACGACCACGTCGTAGTCATTGACCCCGATGCGCTCCAGGGCCGCCGCGCCGTCGTACACAACGTCGACGGCCATGGCCTCCCGGCGCAGTCCGGTGGCCACCGCATCGGCGAGCAGCTGCTCGTCCTCGACGACGAGTACGCGCACGTCGTGATCCTTCCTCTGGGCCCGTCACCCTGTGACAGGGGCAGGTGTGTGAGCACTGGGTGTGCGCATCCATCCTGCCCGTTACGCGCGTAAACCGGCTGTTAAGGCGGTGCAGGTCCGTGACGACGGCCCCAGGCGTCCAGGAGAGATATCCGGATTCCCGGATTCCCGGGGCAGTTGAGGTTTCTCTGAGGGAAGGCCTGGGGAAGACGACTGCACACCCGAGATCACGCCCTGTATGTGGCACACCACGACCTGTTTCAGGGTTGATCAACCCACCGTCGGCACACCCCCGTGCCACCGACCCACGACGAGGGGGCGCACCATGGACGCTTTCACCGCAGGACTGCTGCAGCGCATAAAGGCCGCCGAGACCGACCTCACACTGGCTCGCGAGACGGGCGACGATTTCCTTGCGGATGTCGAGCAGGCAGAGCTGGACGACCTGCGCCGCTTGGCCGCGGAGCACGGCGTGGAGGTCAGCGCCGCATAGCGCGCGCCGCATAGCGCCGGGCCGTACTGGTACCGGACATGAGAAGGGCCCCGACGCCGCGGGACGGCGCCGGGGCCCTTCTGTGCTGCTTGTTCCAGTCGTGCGGCTTCTTCGAGTCGTGCGGCCCTAGTCGTGCCAGGCCCCGAACTCTTCCAGGAGCGCCTGCAGCGGCTCGAAGACGCCCGGACTCGCGGCCACCGTCAGATCGTACGAAGGGCCCTGCCCGGGACGGCCCCCGGTCAGGGCGCCCGCCTCGCGGGCGATCAGGTCGCCCGCCGCCAGGTCCCAGGGGTTGAGGCCGCGCTCGTAGTAGCCGTCCAGTCGGCCCGCGGCGACGTCGCAGAGGTCCACGGCCGCGGAGCCGCTGCGGCGGATGTCACGCAGGCGCGGGATCAGCCGCTGGGCGACGTCCGCCTGGTGGGTACGTACGGCCGCGACGTAGTTGAAGCCGGTGGAGACCAGGGCCTGGTCCAGCGGGGGCGCAGGGCGGCACCGCAGGGGCTTGTCGTTGGCGTACGCGCCGCCGCCGAGCACCGCGCGGTAGGTCTCACGGCGCATCGGGGCCGCCACGACCCCCACGACCGTCTCGCCGTCGCGCTCAGCGGCAATGGAGACCGCCCAGGTCGGCAGGCCGTACAGGTAGTTCACGGTGCCGTCGAGCGGGTCGATGACCCAGCGGACGCCGCTGGTGCCGACCGTGGAGGCGCCCTCCTCACCGAGGAAGCCGTCGTCGGGGCGGTGCTCGGCCAGGAATCCGGTGATCAGCTTCTCGGCTGCGATGTCCATCTCGGTGACGACGTCGATGGGGCTGGACTTGGTGGCGGCGACGCTCAGGTCGGCGGGGCGGCCGTCGCGCAGCAGCTCCCCCGCCCGGCGGGCGGCCTCCAGGGCGAGGTCGAGCAGCTCGGGCAGGACGGGATCGGTCACAGGGCTTCCTTACGCGTAAGGGCTGTCGGCGCCGGCGGCCGCGGGCTTCGGCGCCCGGGCCGGGCAGCAGCCGACCGGACAGAGGTCGTGCGAGGGGCCGAGCGCCCCCAGCGCGCAGCGCTCGGCGGGCAGGTCCCGCTCCGCCGCGGCCCGCTCCAGGATGAGGTCGCGCACCGCGGCGGCGAACCGCGGGTCGGCGCCGACCGTCGCCGAACGCCGCACGGGCAGCCCCAGCTCGGCGGCCTTCGCGGTGGCCTCGGTGTCGAGGTCGTACAGGACCTCCATGTGGTCGGAGACGAAGCCGATGGGCACCATCACCACCGCGGGCGCGCCGGAGCCGTGCAGCTCCTCCAGGTGGTCGCAGATGTCCGGCTCCAGCCACGGGATGTGCGGGGCTCCGCTGCGCGACTGGTAGACGAGCTGCCAGGGGTGCTCGACGCCTGTCTGCTCGCGCACGGCGTCGGCGATCAGCCGGGCGACGTCGAGGTGCTGGCGTACATACGCACCGCCCTCGCCGTGCCCGTCGACCGGGCCCGACGCGTCGGCCGCGGACGTCGGGATGGAGTGCGTGGTGAACGCGAGATGGGCCCCCGCGCGGACCTCCTCGGGAAGGTCCGCCAGCGACTCGAGGACGCCTTCGATCATGGGGCGTACGAAACCGGGGTGGTTGAAGTAGTGCCGCAGCTTGTCCACGCGCGGCAGCTCGAGCCCTTCCGCCTCCAGGGTGGCCAGCGCGTCCGCGAGGTTCTCGCGATACTGGCGGCAGCCGGAGTAGGAGGCGTACGCGCTGGTGGCGAGGACGGCGATGCGACGGTGACCGTCCTGGACCATCTCGCGCAGGGTGTCGGTCAGATACGGCGTCCAGTTCCGGTTGCCCCAGTGCACCGGCAGGTCCAGGCCGTGCTCGGCGAAGTCCTTGCGCAGGGCGTCCAGCAGGGCGCGGTTCTGGTCGTTGATCGGGCTGACCCCGCCGAACAGGAAGTAGTGCTGCCCCACCTCTTTGAGCCGTTCCGTGGGGATGCCGCGGCCGCGGGTGACGTTCTCCAGGAACGGGACGACGTCGTCCGGGCCTTCGGGGCCGCCGAAGGAGAGCAGCAGCAGGGCGTCGTAAGGGGCTGGGTCACGCTGATCCGACATGGGACCGATCCTGCCACCAGCCTCTGACAGCGAGAAAACCGCCGTGCACGGAACAGTCGTACGGGCGTAATCTGTCAAGGCCTCTCATACGCCTTACGCTGGCGAAGCCAGCCAGGCACAGCGAACCAACAAAGCCCCCCGGCTCACGCCCACCACGGCCCCGGTGAGGCGTCTTACCGGAGCACTCCTTGCCCAGTCCGTACCGCGCCATCTTCGCCGCCCCAGGCAGCAAGGGGTTCTCCGCCGCAGGCTTCCTCGGCCGGATGCCGCTGTCCATGATGGGCATCGGCATCGTGACCATGATTTCCCAGCTCACGGGGCGCTACGGGCTCGCGGGCGCGCTCTCGGCGACGCTCGCCATGTCGGCCGCGGTGCTCGGCCCGCAGATCTCCCGGCTGGTCGACCGGCACGGCCAGGCCAGGGTGCTGCGCCCGGCCACCCTCGCCTCGGTGGCGGCCGTCGCGGGCCTGCTGGTCTGCTCCCAGCAAGGCGCCCCGGACTGGACGCTGTTCGTCTTCTCCGCGGCCGCGGGCTGTGTGCCGAGCGTGGGCTCGATGACACGCGCCCGGTGGGCCGAGATCTACCGGGGTTCGCCGCGCGAGCTGCACACCGCGTACTCGTGGGAGTCGATCGTCGACGAGGTGTGCTTCATCTTCGGCCCGATCATCTCCATCGGGCTCTCCACCGCCTGGTTCCCCGAGGCGGGCCCGCTGCTCGCCGCCGGGTTCCTGGTCGTCGGCGTCTTCTGGCTGACCGCTCAGCGCGCAACCGAGCCCGTGCCGCATCCGCGCGAGCAGCACACCGGCGGCTCCGCACTGCGCTCCCCCGGACTGCAGGTTCTGGTGGCCACCTTTGTGGCGACGGGCGCGATCTTCGGCGCGGTCGACGTCGTCACGGTGGCCTTCGCGGAGGAGCAGGGGCACAAGGCCGCGGCCAGCCTGGTCCTCGCGGTGTACGCGCTCGGCTCATGCCTCGCCGGAGCGGTCTTCGGACTGCTCCACCTCAAAGGCTCGGCCCCCCGAAGGTGGCTGGTGGGAGTGTGTGCGATGGCCGTGAGTATGATCCCCCTCCAACTGGCCGGGAACCTTCCCTTTCTGGCCGTGGCGCTCTTTGTCGCGGGCCTGTCCGTCGCACCCACGATGGTGACCACGATGGCCCTGATCGAAGCGCACGTACCGCGCACCAATCTGACCGAGGGCATGACCTGGATCAGTACCGGGCTCGCGGTCGGAGTGGCGCTCGGCTCCTCGGCCGCGGGCTGGGTGGTCGACGCGTCGGGAGCGGACGCGGGGTACGTGGTGCCCGCCGTCGCGGGAGCGCTCGCGGCCGTGGTGGCGTTCCTGGGGTACCGCCGGCTGCGCAGGCCGGTGCCGACGCGGGAGGGGCAGCGTGAGCGGGACTACGAAGACGGGGCGCAGCACGTGGCGTAACTGGGCGGGGAATGTCACCGCCCGCCCGGTGCGGGAGGTCTCGCCCGCCTCCGCCGAGGAACTCGCCGACGCCGTACGGAAGGCGGCCGAGGACGGCTTCAAGGTGAAGGCCGTCGGCACGGGCCACTCCTTCACCGCCGCCGCGGCCACCGACGGGCTGCTGATCCGGCCCGAACTGCTGACCGGGATCCGGGACATCGACCGTACGGCCATGACCGTGACCGTCGAGGCGGGCACTCCGCTCAAGCGGCTGAACGCGGCCCTCACCCGTGAGGGGCTCTCGCTCACGAACATGGGCGACATCATGGATCAGACGGTGGCGGGCGCCACCTCCACCGGCACGCACGGCACTGGTCGCGAATCGGCCTCGATCGCCGCCCAGATCAGGGCACTTGAGCTCGTCACGGCGAACGGCTCGGTGCTGACCTGCTCCGAGAAGGAGAATCCGGACGTCTTCGTGGCGGCCAGGATCGGGCTCGGCGCGCTCGGCGTCGTCAGCGCGATCACCTTCGCCGTCGAGCCGGTCTTTCTGCTGACGGCCCGCGAGGAGCCGATGGCCTTCGACAAGGTCACCGCCGAATTCGACGCGCTCTTCACCGAGAACGAGCACTTCGAGTTCTACTGGTTCCCCCACACCGGCAACTGCAACACCAAGCGCAACAACCGCAGCGCGGGCCCCGCCGCCCCGCCCGGACAGATCAGCGGCTGGATCGAGGACGAGCTGCTGTCCAACTGCCTCTTCCAGGTGGTCAATTCGCTCGGCCGGGCGGTCCCCGCGACCATCCCGACGATCGCCAAGATCTCCAGCCGTGCCCTCTCCGCCCGTACGTACACGGACATCCCCTACAAGGTCTTCACATCTCCGCGCCGGGTGCGGTTCGTTGAGATGGAGTACGCGCTGCCGCGGGAGGCGGCGGTCGACGCGCTGCGCGAGGTGAAGGCGATGATCGAGCGCTCACCGCTGCGGGTCAGCTTCCCCGTGGAGGTGCGGACCGCCCCGGCCGACGACATCGCGCTCTCGACGGCCTCGGGCCGGGAGAGCGCGTACATAGCCGTGCACCTCTACCAAGGCACGCCGTACCAGTCGTACTTCACCGCGGTGGAACGGATCATGACCGCGCACCGCGGGCGGCCGCACTGGGGCAAGGTGCATACGCGGGACGCGGAGTACCTCGCCGAGGCGTATCCGCGGTTCGGTGAATTCACGGCGCTGCGCGACCGGCTGGACCCGGAGCGACTGTTCGGCAACGACTATCTGCGGCGGGTCCTGGGCGACTGAGGACCGAGGGCCTCGCCGGTGGCCCCCTGCTCGCTCATCCGTCCAACCATGCACCGGGTAGGGGCAGATGAGCGAAGTGAATAGTTTCCCTTGGGAAGGTTCTGTGAATCAGGACACATGCTCACCCATGCCCCAGACGCCCAACTCCCGTGCTCGAGCAGAAGTTCGGCGGCGCGGCGGTCCACACCCGTGGCCCGAATGGAGTACTGTGGCGAGCCCTGGGGCCAGGCCTCCCTCTCGGGTGTCCGGACCCCAGGTGGGGGGCCGAAAGCGGCGCTCGACCCGGCGGCGCCACGGCACCGCATGGGTAATGGATGCAAAGAGTGACCAGCTCGTTACTCAGAGTGGCAAAGAGGTAACCGTGCCATAACGGCGATCCAGGGCCTGTGCCCGACGCGCCGGGCAACTCGGCAAGGTTGTGGCAGGCTGCACCCGGGCAGGCCACACTCGACTAGCGGAAGCAGCGACGCACGTGACGTCGGCAGGCACCACCCGGGAGGTTCCCATGCCCGAACTGCGTGTCGTGGCCGTCTCCAACGACGGCACACGACTGGTGCTCAAGGCTGCGGACAGCACGGAGTACACGCTTCCGATTGACGAGCGTCTGCGCGCTGCCGTGCGTAATGACCGCGCCCGTCTCGGCCAGATCGAGGTGGAGAGCCACCTCCGGCCCCGCGACATCCAGGCACGTATACGCGCCGGAGCCTCCGCCGAGGAGGTCGCGCAGCTCGCCGGTATTCCGGTCGACCGGGTGCGGCGCTTCGAAGGACCCGTGCTCGCCGAGCGCGCGTTCATGGCGGAGCGGGCGCGCAAGACTCCCGTACGCCGTCCCGGCGAGAACACCGGGCCGCAGCTCGGCGAGGCGGTGCAGGAGCGGCTGACCCTGCGCGGCGCCGAGAAGGAAACCGTGCAGTGGGACTCCTGGCGCCGGGACGACGGCACCTGGGAGGTGCTGCTGGTCTACCGGGTGGCGGGCGAGCCGCACTCGGCGAGCTGGACGTACGACCCGCCGCGGCGGCTCGTCCAGGCCGTCGACGACGAAGCGCGCGCGCTGATCGGCGAGACGGACGACACGATCGCGACGCAGGAGCCGAGCTTTCCGTTCGTACCGCGCATCGCGCGACTGCCGCGGGACCGTCCGCTGGACCGCGCTCTCGACCGCCAACTGGAGCGCCCGCCCGCCCCGTCGGCCGAGCCGGAGGAGAACGGCGGGGAGCGGGACTCCCTGACGAGCCTGCTGGAGGCGGTGCCGAGCTTCCGGGGCGACATGGTCGTGCCCGAGCGGCCCGCACCGCCGGAGCCTCCTGCGACCGAGCCCGTCCAGGAGCCCGAGGCGGAGGAGCCGGTCGCTCCGGCGGCCTCGGCGGGCGCGGGTTCGGCGTACGCGGACGTGCTCATGCCGCGCTCGGTGGCGGGCCATCGCGACCGTCTGACGGGCACGACGGACAGGCAGGCGGAGGCGGACGGCGTCCGCCCGGGCCGCCGCGCGGCGGTGCCGAGTTGGGACGAGATCGTGTTCGGCACGCGCCGCAAGAAGCAGGAATAGCGGATTGCCCAACGCTCGCGCGGGTCCGGCACGGTGAACGTGCCGGACCCGTTTGCGTACGGGGCGACTTGGCGAGGCACCGGGGCGTGCCGCCGACCGTGCTGCCCGACGGCAACACCGACCCGGGGCGGGCAGCGAGTGGGCAGCGCGGGTGCGGCCGTCAGCCCGGGTGCGGTCCCGTCGCCACCGGGCGGTCCTGGTCCGAAGACCATTCCGACCAGGAACCGGCATAGAGGGCAGGCTTGAAGCCGGCGAGCTCCAGGGCCACCGCCTGCTGGGCGGCGGAGACGCCCGACCCGCAGTAGACGCCCACGGTCTTCGCGCCCTCGCCCGCCCCGAAGCCGACGAAGCGTGCTGCCAGCCATTCGCGCGGCCGGAACAGGCCCGCCTCGTCCACGTTCTGAGTCGTCGGTGCCGAGACCGCGCCGGGGATGTGGCCGGCGACCCGGTCGATGGGCTCCACTTCGCCGCGGTAACGCTCTCCCGCGCGGGCGTCCAGCAGCAGGCCCTCGCGCGCCAGCGCGGCCGCGCCGTCGGCGTCCAACAGCGTCAGTGCGCCCGGCTCGGGTACGAAGGTACCCTCGGCCGGCTCGGGGATCTTGGTCTCCAGCGGCCCCGTCCACGCGGCGAGGCCGCCGTCCAGGACCCGCACATCCGCGTGCCCCGTGAAGCGCAGCAGCCACCAGGCGCGCGCCGCGCCCCAGCCTTTGTCGCCGTCGTAGGTCACGACGGGTGTGCCGGCGGAGATTCCGGCGCGGCGCATCACCGCACCGAAGGCCGCCACGTCCGGCAGCGGGTGGCGGCCGCCCGCTCCGGGCGGTCCGGCCAGTTCCGCTTCGAGGTCGACGAAGACGGCGCCCGGGATGTGCCCGGCCTCGTAGTCGGGCCGCCCGTGCGGCCCACCGAGCTGGTAGCGGACGTCGAGCAGGACCGGCGGGGTGGGGCCGGAGAGCTCGCTCACGAGATCGGTCGCGGAAACAATCGGGTTCATGTGGCCATCCTTGCGCAGTGACCAGGCGCAGAGTAACGCCCACGAAACGGATTCTTAATACCAAAACGGGCATCCTTGGTCGGGAACCGGCCAAAAGCGGCGCGGCCGGGGCGCACCGGACGCCGGGTGGTGCGAGCATCTGCACGGGGCGCACGGCCGTTCCGTACAACGGCGCGCATCCGGCCCCCCGCACGGCCACCACGTATGGTCCGAGGAGAGAGTGACGATGACCGAGGCGACTCGGCACAGACCCGGCGTGCCCTGCTGGGTGAGCTTGATGGTGCACAGCCTTGACGCGACCCAGGCCTTCTACGCAGAGCTGTTCGGCTGGGAGTTCTCACCCGGCCCGCAGCAGCTCGGGCCGTACGTCCGCGCGCTGCTGGACGGCAAGGAGGTCGCAGGCATCGGCCGGCTCCCGGCCGACCGGCATCTCGGGGTCGCCTGGACGCCGTACCTGGCGACCGAAGACGCGGACGCGACCGTCGAAAAGATCAGGAGCTACGGCGGCACGGTCGGCGTCGGCCCGCTGGACGCCGAGGACGCGGGCCGGCTGGCCATCGTGACCGACCCGGCGGGCGCGGTCTTCGGCATCTGGCAGCCGGCCGCCCACAGCGGCACCGCCGTGTACGGCACGCACGGCACTCCGGTCTGGGAAGAGCTGCTGACCACGGAGACCGCTTCGGTCGGCAAGTTCTACCAGGCGGTCTTCGGCTATGAGCTGGAGCCTGTCGTCTCGGCCGACTCCGACTATGTGACGCTGCACCTTCAGGGGCGTCCGGTGGCCGGCCTGCGCGGCGTGGGCCATGCCCTGCCGCGCGACCGGGGCACGCACTGGATGACGTACTTCAAGGTCGAGGACACCGACGAGGCCGCGCGCCGGGTGGTGGAGCTCGGCGGGCATGTGCTGCAGCCGCCGAGGGACGATGCCGGCGGGCGGCTCGCGACTGTTGCCGACCCGGAGGGCGCCGTCTTCACGATCGTACGGACGGCCGGTCGCTGACGTCGGCGACCTCGACCGGCAGGACGTCCGGGGAGAGCGCGGCGGCGCGGGCGGCGGCGGCGGTCATCCGCCGCCGGTGGTGTCGCCGGCACAGCACCTCGTAACCGATCTCGTCCGGCGACTGGTTGACGTCGCCGACGACGACCTGGGCGCCTTCGACGACCATCACCCCGCCGACGGTACGGGCGTTGTGCGTGGCCCGCGCGCCACACCAGCACAGCGCCTCGACCTGCAGCACCTCGACCCGGTCGGCGAGTTCGACGAGCCGCTGCGAGCCGGGGAAGAGCTTGGAGCGGAAGTCGGTGGTGATGCCGAACGCGAAGACGTCCAGGGCGAGGTCGTCGACGACGCGCGCGAGTTGGTCGATCTGCTCGGGCGCGAGGAACTGCGCCTCGTCGGCGATGACGTAGTCGCAGCGTCCGCCCTTGGAGAGATGGGCGACGAGATACGCGTAGAAGTCGAAGCCCTCCGCGGCCTCGACCGCGTCGGTGACCAGGCCGAGCCGGGAGGAGAGCTTGCCCTCGCCCGCGCGGTCGTCGCGCGTGAAGATCATGCCCTGGAGGCCGCGCGCGGACCGGTTGTGCTCGATCTGAAGAGCGAGGGTGCTCTTTCCGCAGTCCATCGTTCCGGAGAAGAACACCAGCTCGGGCATGGGGAGTTGAGGACCTTTCGGGTCTGCCTGAGGCGGGGCGTCCACGGCGCTTATGAGCGTACTTCGAAGAGCGGAACGAGCTGCTCGACGGGGGTCATCGAGCCGTGCATCCCCACCATCGCCGACTCGTGCGGCTCAGTGACTGACGCGGTGATCACCACGTCGTCGTGGGCGGCGGCGACGACATCGCCGATCCGCCCGTACACCCGCTCGTCGACCCGGGCACCGAACCAGCCGGCCGCGATCGCCTCGTCCCGGCTCGCCACCCAGAACTGCTCGCCGAGCACCTCACGCCAGACGGCGAGCACATCGGACTCTGCGCCGGGGACCGCGTAGACATGGCGGGCCCGGCCCTCGCCGCCCAGCAGGGCGACTCCCGCGCGCAGCTCCCAGTCCTCGTCGAAGTCGATGCGCGACTGCTCGTCGAATGGGATGTCGATCATGCCGTGGTCGGCGGTGACATACAGGGCCGCGCGGGGCGGGAGCTGCTCGGCGAGGCGCTGCACCAGCCGGTCGACGTACATCAGCTGGCCGCGCCAGGCGTCGGAGTCGACGCCGAAGCGGTGGCCCTTGCCGTCCACGTCGCTGTAGTACGTGTAGACCAACGACCGGTCACCCGCCGCGAGTTGGTCCGCGGCGAGGTCCATCCGCTCCTCGCCGGAGAGCCGGCCGCGGAAGCTGCCGCCGCTGAGCGCGATCTTGGTGAGCGGGGTGTGCTCGAAGGTCGGCGACGACACTTGCGCGGTGTGCACGCCCGCCGCATCGGCCAGCTGGAAGACCGTGGGGTACGGCTGCCAGGCCCTCGGATCGGTGTACGGCTTCCAGCGCAGCTGGTTCATCAGCTCGCCGGTCTCCGGGTTGCGCGCGGTGTAGCCGGGCAGGCCGTGCGCGCCGGGCGGCAGGCCGGTGCCGACGGAGGCCAGCGAGGTGGCGGTGGTGGCGGGGAAGCCGGCGGTTATCGGCCGTCCCGTGCCGCCGCGCGAGGTGGCGAGCAGCGAGGTGAGATACGGGGCCTCGTCGGGGTGGGCCTTGATCTGCTCCCAGCCGAGGCCGTCGATCAGGAACACGCAGTTCCGGTCGGCGGGGGTGAGCTCGGGCATGGACCGGGTGAGGCCCGGCACCCCCTGGCCCGCGGCGAGCGTCGGCAGCAGATCGGCGAGCGATCCCGTGCCGTAAGCGGGGACAGGCGCGGTGTCGAGAGCGAGGGGAACGGGGTCGTCCGGCCAGGCTGCGGGCTGGGCCATCAGCGCGTGGCTGCCGTGGCTTCGGAGAGCGCCTGGGCGAAGGCGAGCGTCTGGCGGACGGCGTCCGAGCCGTCGCCGGCCTCGCTGACGCGCAGGCTCAGGTCGTCGGCGGTGGAGTTGCCGGTGTAGCCGTGGTCCGCTTCGCAGTTGGGGTCACCGCAGGCTGCGGGCTCCAGGTCGAGGCGGGACACAGCGCCCCAGCCGATGGTGAGGACGACCTCGCGGGGCAGGGTGCCTGGGGTGTACGACTCGGGGTTGGCGACGACGCGGCTGACCACGACGGACGAGATCCGGCCGAGCTTGACCGATTCGGTGGAGGTGGTGGCGTACGGCGTCGGGGAGGACGAGTCGGCGGCCTGCTCGTCGGTGTGGCTGACGATGAAGCGGTTGACTGTCAGGACGAGGACGGTGACATGGCGGCGCACTTCGTTCGCATCGAAGGTGGTCTCCTGGTGCACCAGGTACGACGCGATCTGCTCACCACCGACGGCGGCCTCCACCGCCTCGGCCACGAGGGCCGGGTAGTAGCCGCTGCGCTCGATCGCCGCGCGCAGCCCCTGGGTCGTCGTACCGGTCTTCGCCATGAGGTCCATCCTACGGGGCCGCGGGGGCGGTGAGCGCTCAGTAGCTGGGGAGTCGCCGGGGGCCGAGGTCGGTGCGGGCGGGGGGTGACGCAAGGCGAACGGACGCGCCGAGCACGGAGAGGCCGCGCTGAGCGACGACGACCGGTTCGAGGCTGGCTGCGACCACTTCCGGGTGGTCATCGACCAGTCGTGACACCCGTAGCAGCAGCTCTTCGAGTGCCGGGGTGTCCACAGGCGCGGAGCCGCGCCAGCCGAAGAGGAGGGGCGCGGTCCGGATGGTCCTGATCAGCTCGGCCGCGTCGCGGTCGGTGGCGGGGACGAGCCGGTGGGCGGTGTCGCCGAGCAGCTCGGAGGGGGCGCCTGCGAGCCCGAAGGAGAGCACGGCGCCGGCGGCGGGATCGATGGCGGCGCGGACGACGGTGTCGACGCCGCGGGGGGCCATGGCCTGCACGACGGGCTGCAGCTCCTCGGGCTTACCGAGGACGTCGGTCAACTCGCGGTATGCCTGCCGCAGTTGGGCCTCGTCGGCCAGATCGAGCCGTACGCCGCCGAGGTCTGCGCGGTGGCGGAGGTGCGGGGCGGTGGTCTTGAGGGCGACGGGATAGCCGAGGCGAGCGGCGGCTTGCGCGGCAGCGTCGGGGCCGGGGGCGGGGAGCGTCGGCCGTACCGAGATGCCGTACCGGCAAAGGAGCTCATGGGCGGCGGCGGGGGCGAGGGTGATGCCGCGGGGGTCGGCGTGCTCGCCGAGCAGCGCGTCGATCTGGGCGGCGGCGCCGGGCTCGTCGATGTCCTCGTACTCGGGGACCTTGCCGGGCTCGGCGGCGTGTCGGCGCCACTGCGCGTACTTCACCGCCTCGCCGTTGCCGACGAGCGTGGTGTCGCCGCTTATGCCCCGTACGGCCGTCGTTCCCCGGATCCCGGATACGA